>JAZSKO010000119.1:0-4680 GCA_045534875.1 Eubacteriales bacterium
GTGTAGTGCGCCACCATGCTGTCGATGTTTCCTGAGGTCACGAGAAAGCCGAGACGCGGACGACCGTATTCCCGAAAGGCCTCGCAGGAGCGAAAATCGGGCTGGGAGAGGATCGCCACCCGATAGCCGGCATCCTCCAAAACGCGCGAGATGATGGAAACGCCAAAGGACGGATGATCGACATACGCGTCACCCGTTACGTACACGAAGTCGGGACGGTCCCAACCGCGCGCCTCCATATCGGCCCGACAAAGGGGCAAAAAGTCTGTTCGATTCGATTCATGCATGGTCGTCGTCCTCCGTGTATGCCTCGATCCCCTGCATCCTGCCCGCCGTCTTGAAGCCTGAGACCTCGCCTCGTTGCATCGCGCCGAAGATGCGGTAGCGAAGCCCCTTGTTTTCGCGATCCAAGCGCGAGAGGAGCTGCTTCATTTCCTCCCGTTGGGTGTTTCCGTCGGCAGGGCAGGGGGATTTCACCACGGGAAGCTCTGCCTTTGACGCAAAATAGCGCACGTCCTTTTCGGGCAGGTAGATCATGGGACGGATCAGGCGAAGCTGTTTTCTGGAAAGATAGGTGACGGGAGAGAAGCACCCGATGCGCCCCTCAAAAAAGAGGTTGAGCATAAAGGTCTCCACCGCGTCGTCGAAGTGATGACCGAGCGCCACCACATTACAGCCAAGCTCCACGGCGGCGTTGTGTAAAGCGCCCCGACGCATCTTGGCGCAAAGCGAGCAGGGCGAGCTTTCCTTCCTCACCTCAAAAATGATGCGGTACAGCTCGGTGGGGACCACCGTGTACGGCACGTCCAGCTTCTCGCAAAGACGGCGGATCGGGGAAAGATCCATCCCCTCGGGGAAGCCCATGTCCACCGTGACCGCGTGCAATTCGAAGGGGACGGGATAAAAGCGACGAAGCTCGGCGAGCGCGCAAAGCAGTGTCAGGGAATCCTTTCCTGCGGAAACGCCGACCGCCACGCGGTCTCCGGGCTG
The DNA here is from genome assembly GCA_045534875.1 of Eubacteriales bacterium. Lineage (GTDB taxonomy): Bacteria > Bacillota > Clostridia > Oscillospirales > CAG-272 > UMGS1865. Next base: position 991 of record JAZSKO010000119.1, read on the forward strand.
GAGCATTTGGTAATCGTCCAGCGCGCGACGAGTATAGCTGAGAATTCGTTTGATGTGTTCCATAAATACGAAATACGAGAAAGGACCGTCCCCCGCCTCGCCCGTTGAACCGACGGTGCGAAGGTCGGGGCGACAGTCCTGTCCTTTCCTTTATTCAGCGGCCTTTGCCGTCTCGGCGTCGAGCTCTTCCTCGGCGCACTCGTTCATCACCTGCTCGATGGCGGCTTGCAGAGCCAGCTCATCCTCCTTGTCCTCGGTGAGACGCTTGATGGTGCGGATGTCATAGACCAGCTTGGCAACGGCGGCAACGCCTAAGGCGATGGCGGCGATACCGATAATGTGTCCCTTTTTCATAACGTGTTCTCCTTTTCGTTTTGATTTGGTGTATGCGGATCCTTCTCGATCGGCGAGAAGGAACAGGCTTCGTAAATAGCGGCGGCGCGCGGCGTCATCTCGCGGCGTCCCGATGGATCGGACAGATCCCTGTCCTGATAGAGAAAGAGCGGCGGCAGGATGGAAAGTCCCGGGGCGGCATCCTTTCCGGCCTCAACGAGCACCATGGAGGGGGGAGAGGAGGTGTCACCATAGACCGTGACCAGGCGCTTCGGCTCTAAGCGATTGTTTCGCATGGCCTCGAACAGGTCGCAAAGACGCTCGGGGCGAAAGACGCACACAAAGCGTCCCTTGGTTTTGAGAAGTCTGCCCGCGGCGGCGCAGAAATCCCACACCGTGCCGGCGATCTCGTGCCGCGCCAGCTCCTTTTCTGTGTCCCGATTCGTTCTTCCCGCGCCAACGGGAAGGTAAGGGGGATTGGCACACACCAGCTCTACCTCGCCGCCGATCTGCGATTGCTTCAAGTCGCGAACGTCGGTCAAAAGCGGCGTGATGCGATGACCTTGCCCGTTGAGCTCCGCGTTTCGTCGGATCAGGTCGGCAAAGGACGGCTGGATCTCGACTGCCGTGACGCGTGCCACCTTCTGCTTGGCGCAGAGCAACAGGGGAATGATCCCGGTTCCGCTCCCCAGATCCACCGCGTGCGCACAGGGCTGCGGACGGATAAAGGCGGCGAGCAGGAAGGCGTCTGTCCCAAAGGTCAGACCCTGCTTTTTTTGGATGAGCGTGATCTGCTCGTTCACCCGATCGAGCCGCTCGTCGGGAAGGAGCGGCGGGATGGTCTGCTTCATATTGCGTTCTCCGTTAACGGATGATTTTTGAACATAGAGACGAAAACGGAGCAGGAGAACCAAATCGGTCTGCCTGCTCCGCGTTCAGGTGTGCGGGATGTATTATGCCTGCTGAGGAGCTTCAACCGGGCAGTTCTCTGCACAAGAGCCGCAGTCAATGCACTTGTCTGCGTCGATCTCGTACTTACCGTCGCCCTCGGAGATTGCCTCAACGGGGCAAGCGTCCACGCATGCGCCACAAGAAACGCAATCATCGGAAATCTTATATGCCATGTTCGTACCCTCCTTCATAATGGTATTGTAGGTCTCTTCTATTGTATCACATTTTTTGAAATTTGCAACCTTTTTTTCAAAAAAAGTTTTGCATTTTCGAAAAAACTTGCTTTTCTGCGGAAAAAGACGGCTTTTTAGCCTTTTTTCGGCTCGTCACCGTGGTCGCGACCCAGCACCGTGACCTCATCCCTTCGGTACTGCTTCGGAGGGGTATCGGGCGGATTTTTGAGCAGGACCCGAACCGTTCCTGCCAAGGGGCTCACGCCGATCACGGTTCCGATCCCGTCGGGGGTCTTGACGGTGGCATCGTGAGGAGGAGAGAGCTTCAATTCCATCGCGTAGACCTCCGACTCATAGCGCAAGCAGCACATCAGTCTGCCGCACGCGCCCGAGATCTTGGAGGAGTTGAGGGAAAGCCCCTGCTCCTTCGCCATCTTGATGGAGACCTGCATGAAATCGGAGAGGAAGGTGGCACAGCAGAGAGGACGACCGCAAGAGCCGAGTCCTCCAAGCATCTTGGCCTCATCGCGAATACCGATCTGCCGAAGCTCGATGCGCGTGCGGAAGACCGATGCCAGATCCTTCACCAGATCGCGGAAGTCCACGCGACCCTCGGAGGTGAAATAGAACAAAAGACGGCTGTTGTCAAAGGCGTACTGCACGTCGATCAGCTTCATCTCCAAGCCGTGCGCGGCGATCTTTTGCTGACAGATCACCAGAGCGTCGGCCTCCTTTTTGCGATTCTCCTCGTTGCGAAGGATATCGGCTTCCGAGGCCACGCGCAAAACGGGACGCAAGGGAGAGACGGTGTTCTTCTTGCTCACCATACGGTTGGCAAAGCTGACCTGTCCGAATTCGGGACCTCTTGCTGTTTCCACGATGGCGGCGTCGCCCAAGTGAAGGGCGATCCCCTTCGGATCGAAATAGTAGACCTTACCCGAGGAGCGGAAACGGATCCCAACCACCTCCACGCATTCCTCGGGGGGAAGGGCGGGAGCGGGATCCTCGTCCATGGGGATCAGGGTCTCCGAGCCGGGAAATTCCACGGTCGTCAATGTCTCATCGTGAGCGGTTGCGGTCTCGGCCTGCTTTTTGCTCTCGGAGGGGATGCTGCCGTTGGCGGCCTGCAACACGATCCGAGCGCGAAGCTCCTCCATCGTCAAAACATCGTCCTCGGTGGGATTTCCGTAGAGATCCTCCAAGCCGCGATGGTTGCCTCCGCCGCCATGATGACGGTCGCGACGCTTCTTTCCCTGACCGTTTCCGCCGTGCGGCTTTCCCTGACCGTTGCCCTGACCATTGCCTTGGGAATTTCCTTGCCCCTTTTGGTTGCCGTGCTTTTTCTTGCCGCCCTCACCTCGTTCGGGGCGCGACGGCGCTTGCGTGTCGCTCTTTTCGGTCGGGGAGGTCGTAGCGCCTGCCGTCTCGGCGGTGACGGGAGCGGCACCCTCAGGGCGACGGTTTCCGTGTCTGCGGTGACGGTTGCGGCGGTTTCGTCCCGAGCCGCTCTTGGGAGCTTGCTCTCCCTCGGCTACGGGCTTTTTATTTTGTTCATCCATACGTGCGTGTTCCTTTCACGGTCTGCTGACTTGACAGAGACCCAGTTTTTGGGGGATCGGCTCTCAGGAGAGCAATCCGGCTTGCACCGCAAGACCCGTCAGGGTCAGGCGGACGTTGGCGTTCATACGAAGACGCTCCATTGCCTCGTCGATGCATTCACTCAAACGGAAAAGCTCGGGAGCGGAGAAATCGTAGGAGAGATGGGCGACCTCCTCGCGGTCGGCAAAGAAGCAAAGAGGCGCGTTTTCGCTCTGCTTGTAGAGCAACAGATCGCGCAGACAGAGCGATATGCGCAAGAGGTCCTGCGTCACCTCGTCACGCTTTTGTCCCAATCCCGAGAGGAATCGAAGGACTGCGGCGCTGTTGTGATGACCCCGACAAAGCTGAATAAACTCGATCGCGCGCGCCCTTCGCTCGGCGTACTGCGCTCGTTTTTTGGGATTCGTTACCAGCTCCTTTGCCAGACCAATGCTGCCGTCGGCGTCAAGGATCAGCTCCTCCAATTCGTGAGGCGATTGTCTGCGGAGCAGGCTTGCCTCGGGGAGGGTGCGACAGAGCAGCTCGCGAACCGTTTGTCGGTCGGGAAGCTCCATGCGGAGGGTGGGGGCGCGACTGCGAACCGTTTCGAGCAGGGGCGTGGTGGTTTGACAAAGGAGAAGAAAGCAAACATAGG
>JAZSKO010000127.1:0-1996 GCA_045534875.1 Eubacteriales bacterium
TGCTCCTTGAGGCTCTTGCCGAGAATGACCTCGGTGGCAATGTCCGCCAAGCTGTAGCCCGTTGCCTTGGAAAGGAACGGAACGGTTCGAGAGGAACGCGGATTGACCTCAATGATAAATACGTGATCGTTTTTATCAACAATGAACTGAATATTATAAAGACCGACAATGCCAATGCCAAGACCAAGCTTTTTGGCGTATTGCAGGATCGTTCCCTTGACCTTGTTGGAGATGCTGAACGTGGGATAGACGCTGATCGAGTCACCCGAGTGGATACCGGTTCTCTCGACCAGCTCCATGATACCGGGAACGAAGACGTCGCGTCCGTCGCAGATGGCGTCCACCTCGACCTCCTTGCCGATGATATACTTATCCACCAGCACGGGCTTGTCGGCGTCGATCTCCACGGCGGTTTTCAGGTAGTGACGGAGCTGTGCCTCGTTTGCCACGATCTGCATAGCCCGTCCTCCCAGCACGAAGGAGGGACGCACCAATACGGGATAGCCGATCTCGGCCGCCGTGCGAACACCGTCCTCGATGTTGGTCACGGCCTGTCCGCGCGGCTGGGGAATATCCAAGGAGAGCAAGAGCTTTTCGAACAGATCGCGGTTCTCTGCCTTATCAATGGCGGCGCAATCGGTTCCGATGATGGTCACGCCTCGCTTCATGAGCGGATCAGCCAGATTGATGGCGGTCTGTCCTCCAAGAGAGGCGACCACGCCCTCGGGCTTTTCAAACTCGATGATGTTCATCACGTCCTCGGGCGTGAGCGGCTCGAAATAGAGCTTATCCGAGGTGGTGTAGTCGGTGGAGACAGTCTCGGGGTTGTTGTTGATGATGATGGCCTCATAGCCGGATTTGCGAATGGTGGTGACGGCGTGAACCGTGGAATAGTCGAACTCCACGCCTTGTCCGATGCGGATCGGTCCCGCTCCCAGCACCACGATCTTCTTTTTGTCGGTGATCTCGGAACGGTTCTCTCCCTGATAGGAGGAGTAGAAGTACGGAATGTACGCGCCGGTGTGCAGGGTGTCGGCCATGCGATAGACGGGGCGGATGTTGTTCTTTCTCCGCAGATCGAACACGGCAAGCTCACTCGTTCCCCAGAGCTTGGCGATATAGGGATCGGAGAAGCCCATGCGCTTGGCCTCGGTCAGAACGGTGATGTTCTCGGGATTTTCCGCGAGGGTTTTCTCCATGTTCACGATGCTTTGGATGCTTTCGAGGAACAGGGGCGTGATCTTGGTGATGGCGTGCAGGCTCTCCACCGTCTCGCCACGGCGAAGCAACTCGGCTATGGCGAAGATGTTGTCGTCCTTGAACACGGTCAGGTAGTCGCGAAGCTGCTCGTCGGTATAGGGAGCAAACTTTTTCAGATAGAAGTGGTTGACGCCGATCTCCAAGGAGCGAACCGATTTGAGCAGGCACTCCTCCAAGGTAGAGCCGATGCCCATGACCTCGCCCGTCGCCTTCATCTGGGTTCCCAGCGTGTTCGATGCCGCCGAGAATTTATCGAAGGGGAAACGGGGGAGCTTGGCCACGATATAGTCGAGACGCGGCGCGGTTGCCGCCGTGGTGTTGGCAATGCCGATCTCGCGAAGCGTCATGCCCACGGCCACCTTTGCCGTTACCTTGGCGATGGGATAGCCGCTCGCCTTGGAGGCCAGAGCCGAGGAGCGCGAGACGCGGGGGTTGACCTCGATGAGGTAATACTCGTTGGTGGTGGGATGCAGGGCGAACTGCACGTTGCAGCCTCCCTCGATCTTCAAGGCGCGGATGAGGCGGATGGCGCTCTCGTTGAGCATGGCGTGCTTTTCCTCGTCCAAGGAAAGGATGGGTGCCACCACGATGGAGTCACCGGTATGCACACCGACGGGATCGACGTTCTCCATGCCGCAGATGGTGATGACGTTGTCCTCAGCATCGCGCATCATCTCAAACTCGATCTCCTTGTAGCCCTTCACGCTCTTTTCGATCAGAACCTGATGCACGGGAG
>JAZSKO010000003.1:0-5147 GCA_045534875.1 Eubacteriales bacterium
AGGTCTCCCCCTCCCCAAGGTCTTCCCCTATTCCAAGCCCTCCAACTCCTCGTAAACCTCCAAGAGGCGATCCTCGGAGGCGGTTTTTTCGGCGTCGAGCTCGGCGGCGCGGAGGTAATCGGAGGCGGCGGAGCCAAAGAGCTCCTGCTCGATCTGCTCCAAGCGAGCCTCCAAGCGGGCGCATTCCGAGCGGAGAGCCTCGATGCGCGTTTTGCGGCGACGCGCCTCGGAGGCGGCCTGCTTGCTTTTCAGGTATTGCTCCTTGCCGCTTCCCATCGCGGGGGCGGCGTGGGAGGCATCCGAGGGAGAGGACGCATCCGACGACCGTTCGGCAAGACGCGCCTCCTTGTAGGTCATGAATTCGGTGTAGCCGCGTCCGGGGGCATCCACACGGTAGTCGAGAAGATCTCCGGGAAAGGCGTCGCCGGGGTGAAGCTCTAAGATGCGAGTGGCGAGCTTGTCGATGAGGTAACGGTCGTGAGAGACCATCACCACCGTCCCGTCAAACTGTTCCAGAGCCGACTCCAAGGCCTCACGCGAATCCATGTCGAGATGGTTGGTCGGCTCGTCCAAGAGAAGGAGATTCATCTTGGAGAGCATGAGCTTGGCGAGCGTCAGGCGAGCGCGCTCGCCGCCGCTCAGCACCGAGACCGTCTTAAAGACCTCCTCGCCCGTAAAGCGGAAAAGCCCAAGCGTTTGGCGGATCTCGGTCTCGGTTTTGGTGGGATAGGCATTCCAAAGCTCGTCCAGAACCGTGTTGTCCTCGGTCAGACTTTGGTTTTCCTGATCGTAGTAGCCGATGCAAACGTGATAGCCCTGCGAAAGACTTCCTGCCGTGGGGACGAGATGCCCGAGAATCAGCTTGATGAGCGTGGACTTGCCACAGCCGTTCGGACCAATGATGAGAGCGCGGTCGCCGCGCTTGATGAGAAACGAAAGATCACGGAACAAGGGTCGCCCGGGGTAGCCCATCGAAAGCCCACGCGCCTCCAATACGTCGTTTCCCGAAGCCGATGCCTCGGAGAACTGCATACGGATCGCGCGCGGATCGGCCTCGGGACGCTCCAAGCGCTCCATCTTGTCCAGCCGCTTCTGTCGGCTCTCGGCCGCAATGATGTTCCTCTCCCGATTCCAAGCCCGTTGCTGGGCGATATAGGCCTCCTGACGGGCGATCTCGCGTTGCTGATTACGCCAATGTCGCTCGGCGATCTCTCGGTCAACGCGACGTTGCTCTATGCTCTTGGTGTAGCCACCGTCATAGAGCTTGGCGCGGTGATGCTCGATCGAGAGCGTTTTTTCGGTCACGCGGTCGAGGAAATAGCGGTCGTGGGAGATCACCAAAAAGCACTTTTTATAGGAGGAAAGGTAGGATTCCAGCCAAGCGAGGGTTTGAATGTCGAGGTGGTTGGTCGGCTCGTCGAGAAGCAGGATGTCGGGCTCGCGCGAGAGCTGGACCGCCAAGGCAAGACGGGTCCGCTGACCGCCGCTGAGCGTGCCGACGGCTTGCCTCTGCGCGTTCTCGTCAAAGCCCAGCTTTTGCAGGATCGAGGCGCACCGTCCCCGAAAGGCAAGACCACCGTTTTGCACATACCGCTCGTGCAGCTCGGTGTATTCGCGGATCACGCCCTCGTCGCCCTTTTGCAAGAGAGGCTCCAGGACAGCCAATCGCTCCTCGGCGGCAAGGTGCTGGGGAAAGGCCTCATACATGGCTTCCAGCACCGTCTTTTCCTCGCTTTGGCAGGAAAAGGCGCCGTCCTGCGTCAGGATCCCAACCGTCTTTCCCTTGGTGAGAAAGACGTTTCCCTCGGTTGGCTCCAATTCTCCCGTGATGAGACGAAACAGCGTGGACTTTCCGCATCCGTTCACGCCAATGATCCCAAGACGGTCGTTCTCCTGTAAGGAAAAGGAGACCTTCTCCAAGATCGTCGTCGTTCCGAAGCGAAGAGTCAGGTCGCTGATGGTAATGGCATACATAACGCGTCTCTCCTTTCAGGGGATCAGAATTTGGTCTTTGCCTCCACGGCAACCCCCAGAATGCGGGAGCGTCCCGTCTCGAAGTCCTCAGGGGTGAGGACGATGGGATCGTACTCGTCGTTCTCGGGGGATAGCACAATGCGGTGGTTCTTCTTCTCAAACCGTTTCACGGTCGCGCTGTCGCCGTCCACGAGGCAGGCCACGATGTCGCCATCCTCGGCGTACTGCTGACGGCGAAAGAGAACGTACGTCCCATGCACGATGCCGCAGTTCTTCATGCTGTCGCCGCAGACCTCAAGGTAGAAGTAATCCTCCACGTCGTCCACGTCGGCAAACTCCATGCCGAGCAGGGTCTCGTCGGTCACGATCGGCATCCCCGCGCGGATCACACCGATCACGGGGACCATTTTTTTGGCGCGCATAGCGCGATAGGATTGCTCGCTCTGACGCGCGCCGCTCGCCGTTCCGAGAAGCTCGTCCAAGCTCACCGAAAAGAAATCCGCGATCCGCGCCAGCTTGTCGGCCTTCGGGGTGGAGCGACCGTTCTTCCAATCCGAGAAGGTGGAGGCGGCGATCCCCGTGGCCTTGGAAACCTGATAAACGGTTGCCTTGTGCGCGCGCAAAAGCTGTTCAAACACCGAATAATCCATGATGGAGCCCTCTTTCTGCCTGTTTTTCGTTTCCATTCGATCGGATTGCACAAAAAGCGTCATTCTGTTTTGTGCGGAGTGTCGATATTTCGGAAATACGAAATAAATTATTGACAATATTTCGGAAATGTGATATAATCATAGACACCCGATACTATTATATCGGATTTCCCGACAAAAGTCAACAGGATGATCGAAAAAAAGAGAGAAGGAAGTGAAAAAATGCAAAAAAACTATGAAAAAACAGGAGAAATGTCGAATGAGGACGGATTCGGCGGCGAGGGTTGGTTTCTCTGCCGAAGCTGTGGAGGACGCTTGAACGTGGGGGACGGATACTACGAAAAGGACGGAAAACCGTACTGTGAGGATTGCGTGGAGGCGGCGACACTTTCGGATCTGGTTCGGATTTGCGAAGCAGAGGAAGTGGAGCTTGCCGAGGCCATCGGGCTTTCCCACGGCTACATCGAGGGGGCGTGATGGCAGAGCGTGTGGATGCGCGCGGTCGCGCTGAGGGAGAGGACACAGCGGATGCCATCGAAGGGGCGCGCGTGCAGGCGGCGAAGAACTATCTTTGCGGCTATCAGCTCTGCTTGCAGATGCTTGAATTGCACGCCTACAAGCGGCAGAGGCAATGGCGCTTCGATGAGCTTTGCGATTGCAGTGACCTTTTGGAGGGAAACGAGCTGGTCTGGCGCGCGCGGATGTATGAGATCGAGAAGCTGGTGTCGTCCTTGCTTGGCGCGCGGGAGCGGTTGATCCTCTACTATCATTATCTGCGCGGTGAGAGCGTGGAGCGAGCGGCCGAATTGGTTGGCGTGTCGCGTCGAACCGGCTACCGTGCCTATCGGAGAGGTCTTTTTGTGGTGGGCTGTATTCTGGAACGCAAAAAAATCGGCCCCTTTTCCGAGTCGTCGGAATAAGCCCCTTTTTTTGGAACATACTAACCCTGCAAGCCTCCTATCGAGGCGAAGTTATCAATAAGGAAGGGTTAGAGTGGATATGAACAAAAAAGCAATGGTCGCAGCGCTTTGCGCGGTTGGCGGAATTGTCGCCGTTGGACTGGGCGCGTACGCCGTTTGGAACAGCCGACAGCTCCGTACGGCTCGCACGGCAAAAAGGGTTGGCAAGGTCTTAAACAAGGCAGGCGCGATCCTGCAATCGGTCTCCGATCTTACCGATTGAAGGGGAGGGAAGACGATGAATAAACCGCAGATCAATCGTTGCAGTGCCCGTGAGATTTTGGATTCCCGAGGAAACCCGACCGTGGAGGCCACGGTGTTCCTCTCCGACGGTACGGTTGGCGTCGCGGCTGTGCCGTCGGGCGCGTCCACGGGTATTTTTGAGGCCTGCGAGCTTCGTGACAACGAGCGCAAGCGCTACGGTGGACGCGGCGTGCGCGAGGCCGTTTCGAACGTATGCAAGGTGATCTCGCCCGCTCTGTCGGGGGTACACGCCTCGGAGCAGGGGGAGGTTGACCGCATCCTTTGCGAGCTGGACGGAAGCGATACCAAGAGCCGCTTGGGCGCGAACGCCATTCTGGCGGTCTCTCTTGCCGCCGCTCGCGCCTCTGCGAACTGGTATCGGATGCCGCTCTACCGCTATCTGGGCGGAAGCGCCGCCGAGCGGGTTCCGATCCCCATGATGAACATTCTCAACGGTGGCGCGCACGCCTCCAACAACGTCGAGATCCAGGAATTCATGATCGCGCCCGTGGGGGCATCGAGCTTCTGCGAGGGGCTTCGCATGGGAAGCGAGATCTACCACACGCTCGGCAAGCTCCTCAAAAGCGAGGGCTTTGCCTCTACGGTGGGCGACGAGGGCGGCTATGCCCCCGACTTGGGAGCAGACGAGGACGCCTTGGAGTTGATCGTTCGCGCCATTCGCGAGAGCGGCTACGACACCGACCGCGTCAAGATCGCTCTCGACTGCGCCGCGAGCGAGTGGTACGCCGAAGACGGCTCCTATCGGTTGCCCAAGCGCGGCCTGACGCATACCCGTGACGAGTTGATCGACAAATGGGCGGATCTGGTGTCTAAGTATCCCATCTTCTCGATCGAGGACGGCTTGGATCAACGGGATTTCGACGGCTGGGTGGCTCTGACGCGTCGGCTTGGGGATCGCATTCAGCTCGTTGGCGACGACTTGTTCGTCACCAACGAAAAGCGGCTCTTGGAGGGCATTCGTCTCGGCGCGGGGAACTCCATTCTCATCAAGCCCAATCAGATCGGAACGCTGAGCGAGGTCCTCCGCGTGATCCGCATAGCGAAGGAGAATGGCTACGGCTTCATCCCCTCCCACCGCTCTGGCGAGACCGAGGACTCCACGCTCGCCGATCTTTCCGTTGCCGTCAACGCTCGCTTCATCAAGTCCGGCGCACCCTGCCGCAGTGAGCGCATCGCCAAGTACAACCGCCTCCTCCGCATTGAATCCTCTCTTGGAAGCTCTGCGGTTTATGGGTGAGGGGGGAAGACCTTGGGGAGGGGGAGACCTTCTTCGGAAAGAAGGTCTCCCCCTCCCCAAACC
>JAZSKO010000266.1:0-2036 GCA_045534875.1 Eubacteriales bacterium
CGTTTGCAACAGCAGACCTCTTAGCCGCTTTTCTCTTGCAGGAAGGAGGCGCAAGAGAAAAGCTCGCAAAAGAGAACGCCGTATTAGGATTTCGCCCGTTGCGACGGGCGAGGATGGGCTCTGCCCCTCCACCCCGCAAGCCTTTGAAAAGGCTTGACCGAAACTTTAACTGCGGGGTTGTGCGAACAGGGTGCGTAGCCGGTTAGCCATTTGTGCGAACAAAGCGCAAACGCCCTCCGCGAGCAATCGCTCGCGGAGGGCGTTCTTTGATTATTAGGCTTGCTTATATTCTTCCTTGATCTTCGCCGCCAGATTGCCCGGGACTACGTCGTATCCCGTTACCGTGAACGTGAACGAGCCTCTGCCCTGCGTCATCGCTCTGAGAATGATCGGGTAGTCCATCAGCTCTGCCTTGGGCGCAACCGCTTGCACGACCGTGTATCCCTTGCGCGCCGCAGGCTCCATGCCCATCACGCTTCCGCGTCTCTTGTTCAGATCTCCCATCACGTCTCCCACCAGCGATTCGGGTACGGTGATGAACAAATCTCCCACCGGCTCCAAAATGACCGGCGCCGCCTGCTCCAAGCACTTCTTGTACGCCAGCGATGCCGCCGTACGGAAGGAAAGCTCATCCGAGTCAACTGCGTGGTACGAGCCATCGTAAAGGTCTGCCGCCAGATTCATCATCGGGAAGCCTGCCACGCCCTTTGCCATCGACTCCTGAATTCCCTTCTCAACTGCGGGATAAAAGTTCTTCGGCACCGTTCCTCCCACCACCGATACGGTGAAGGTCAGTCCTTCCTCCTCGGAGGGCGCAAAACGCATCTTCACGTGACCGTACTGTCCCGATCCTCCGTTCTGCTTCTTGTGCTTGCCTTCCACGTCCACCGCCTTTGTGATCTTCTCACGGTAGGCGATCTTCGGTACGTCAAAGCGCACGTTCAAGCCAAATCTGGATTTCAGACGCGCCGCCAGCACCGACAGATGCTGCTCGCCAAGTCCGTAGATCAAAAGCTGCTTGGTCTCGGCATCGTTCTCGAAGCGGAGGGTGTAGTCCTCCTCCACCATCTTCGAAATGCTCTGCGAGATCTTGCCCTCGTCTCCCTTGGAAATCGGGATCATGACCTTGACCATGTAGGGCGTGGGGAATTCCACAGGCGAATAGCGGAAGTCCTTTTCCCACGTGAGGGTGTCGTTGGTGTTGGTGTTGGAGAGCTTTGCCACCATACCGATATCACCGCAGGCAAGCTCCTCGACCTCGGTCTGCTTCTTGCCCTTCATGATGTAGATATGCGCCAGCTTCTCGCTCTCCCCTGTGGTGTTGTTCCGCAGGGTGATATCCTTTTTCAGCGTGCCTCCCATGACCTTGAAGAAGGACATTTTTCCCACGAAGGGATCGGCCACGGTCTTGAACACGAACAGAGAGGGTGCTCCCTCAGGATGAATCTCCAGCTCGCTGCCATCGGCCAACAGCTCCACCTTCTTTGCGGTGTGACGCGGGAAGGACTCGGTGACCTTATCCAGCAGTGTCCAAACGCCCCAGAGCTTGGTGGCCGCTCCACAGAACACCGGCACGATGTCTCCGTGGATGATGCCCTCATGAACAGCGGTGATCGCCTCCATAAAGGTGATCTCCTCGCCCTCAAAATACTTCATCATGAGATCCTCGTTGGTGCTGGCAACTGCCTCCATGAGCATATCGCGGTACTTCTGCACCGCCTCACGGGACTCCTCGGGAATGATCTCCATGCTGTGTCTTCCGTTCTTATCGAAGACGTGCGCCGCTTGGTCGATCAGGTCGATAGCTCCACCACCGTACCGTCCTTGACCATCGGGATGGTCAGGGGGCAGACCTGCTTACCGAAGGTGTCGTGCAGAGCATCCAGCACCTTTGCAAAGCGCGCCTCGTTGTCGTCGAATTTATTGATAAAGAAGGCTCTGGGAAGCTTTGCCGCCTCGGCATAGTCCCACGCGATCTCGGTTCCAACCTCGATGCCTGCCTTGCCGTCCACCACGATGATGGCACTGTCCACCAC
>JAZSKO010000097.1:0-9332 GCA_045534875.1 Eubacteriales bacterium
GTTACGTTTTTTGTGTTGCAAACCGCAATGAACCATCTGCAACGCGGTGGCTATCACCCCATTCTGGCTCATACCGAGCGGTACCGTTGTCTGTTCACCCACCGAGGCTGGATCCGCGATTTCGTGGAGGGCGGCGGCATCGTGCAGATCAACGCATCCTCGATCACGGGTGACTGGGGAACGGTTGCCAAGATGCAATGGAAATGGCTGATCAAGGAGGAGCTGGCGCACATCATCTCCTCGGACGGTCACAATCTTACCAAGCGCGCGCCGAAAATGTCGGTCTGCCTGCCCTATCTGATGGACCACTGCGACCCCTTGCAGATTCGGGAGTTGACGTGGGACAATGCCTGGCGGGTGATCCGTGACGAGCTTCTCTGATCTCCCCCGCTCTGATTCATAACCAAGAAAGGACGTTATCATGGAAGAAGAAAAGAAGAAAGAAACAGAGATCCGCTTACAGGATCTGTTGGAGGTATTCCTGCAATGCTGGTGGCTCATGGCCTTGGTCGCCGTGATCGTGTTCGTGGGTCTGTTCATCTTTATGAGTGCCAACAACAAGCCTGAATACACCGCCACCACGACGGTCTACGTCATGAAGGAAAGCACCAGCACCAGTACCGCCGAGGTCTCGATCGCGAATACGCTGGTCAACGACTACATGGAGCTCTGCAAGATGGATCGCGTGCTTGAGATGGTCCGTCACGATCTGGGTCTGACGATCTCCAACACCGAGTTCCGCAAGATGATCCATGTAGAGACGATCGACAGCACCCGTTTCATCTACCTCTCCATCACCGCCAAAACGCCGCAGGATGCCAGTGACATTGCCAATTCCTTGGCGAAGAACGCTTGCGACGTGCTGAACAACGACCTGCTCAACGGTCAGCCCTACGCGAGCGTGGCAAATGAGAGCCTCGCTCCCACCAAGCCCTCCAACCCCGTGTCTCCCTTGAAGATCCTGCTGATCGCCTTCGTGGGCGCTGTGGTGGTGTACGGAATCTATTTCGTTCGCTTCCTGTTGGATGATAAGGTGAACACGCCCGAGGACGTGGAGAAGTATCTTGGACTGAGCCTTCTGGGTCAGATCCCCAACAAGCACGATACCAGCCGCAAAAAGAAATACTACGGCTATACCAGCTACACCAGTGGCACCGACGCGTAAAGGAGGAAGGAAATGCGAACCATTGAGCTTGATTTCGGCGAACCCAATAATTATTTCCTCCGAGAGGCGTTCAACACCCTCCGCACGAACATTCTGTTCAGCGGAAAGGACGTGAAGACCATCATCTTCACAAGCTGCGTCGCCCACGAGGGAAAGACCACCATCTCCTTCGAGACTGCCAAGAGCCTTGCCGAGGCGGATAAAAAGGTGCTTTTGATCGACGCCGACCTGCGAAAATCCGTGACCGCCAGCCGCTACGTCAAGGAGCGCGGCATCTGCGGACTCAGCCAGGTGCTGTCGGGTCAGGTGGAGACCTCACAGGCGATCTACCACACCCAGTTCACGGGTCTGGATGTCCTGTTTGCCGGTCCGTATCCCCCCAACCCCGCAGAGCTTGTGGGAAGCGAGGCCTTTAAGGAGCTGGTGGAGAGCACACGCCCTGTCTACGACTACGTGCTGATCGACGCGCCCCCTCTGGGACTTGTGATCGACGCCGCCATCATGGCAAACGTCTGCGACGGCGCGGTGATCGTGATCAACCAAGGAAACGTGAAGTACCGCATGGCGCAGGATGTGAAGAACCAGCTTGTCAAGAGCAACTGCCGCATTCTGGGCGTGGTGTTGAATCAGACCCAACGGCAGAAGCGCGTTGGTCGCGGAACACGGTATTCCTCCTACTACTCGCACTACGGTGAGTATTACAGCGCGGATTCCTCCAAGGGACAACAGCCCGCCGCCCCTGCGAGCAAGTCGCACGGATCGTCCGGCGCGCACCGCTCGGCCGCAGGCACGCACCCTGCCGCGCCCCCCAGACCTCCCAAAAAATAAGATTCAACCACCGAATGCTTTCGCGTGATGTCCTTAACGGACATCACGCGAAACTATGATTGCCCATGCGGGCAAGGTATGCGTTATGGGATGCTCCGCATCGTTATGGTTGGCTTCGCCAAGTTGAATAAACTGAAAAGCAGAAAAAGAGAGAGTTTTACGGAATTTTGCTTCCGCATTCCTCTCTTTTCTGTTTTTATTTCCCATTTCGCATTTGTTTTACAAATGCATCGGGCTATGCCCAACCCCTTCTTTCCCTTCTCCGATAAGGCCAACACCCTTTGGCGTTCGGTGGTTTTTTGATGCTTCAAAAATTCCCCATGTCCTTGCAAAAGCCCTTGACAGGCGCGGCTTTTTGCGATATAATATAGGATGGTATTTTGTTTGAATAAGACCGAACGATCGGCTTTGGAAAGGAGAATCCTATGGCAACGGTTGTGTATGGAGTGCTGTTTGCCGCGCTGTTGGCGGTCTTTTTGCTCCTGCCGAAGCAGAGAAGGACCAAAACGGTGGGCGTTTCGCTGTTGGCGGTCGCGCTCCTTTTGGAGCTGTTCGTGGTCAATTTCCACTCCTATCACCTCTGGGGTGGCGACTACAAGGAAACCGCGGTCGATCTCTCGGCTGAGAACGTCACCGTCAGTGCCACCGAGGGTGAGAGCCTGACCGTGGAGATCAATGACCTTGACCAGCCGGTCGGCACGGTCTACCTTGCCTGCGAGATGGCGTATCAAAGCGAGGGATCGGTCGGCACGCCGTATATCAACGTCAAGATCGACGCCTGTGACGAGACCCAGCAGGGCTACTACCGCTCGGCAGTGGCAGAGGGACAGATCATCAGAGGAGACGGTCGCTCGGCCTATCTCGTCACCGATCTGAGCGGAAACGTCAGCGATCTTCGCATCCGTCTGACCGCAAAGAAGGATTGCTCCTTTACGCTCTCCGCCGTCACCCTTAACGCGCCGATCCCCATGCGTCTCTCTCCCCTGCGTCTTCTTTTATTCGTTGGCATTCTCTTTGCCATCTACGCGCTTGCCACCTTCCCCTCCATGCTGGCCGTCTACGGGGAAAAGCGGCTTTTCTGCCGTCGCGTGTCGCTCGGGATCACTGCCGTTCTGCTTCTTGTGGCGGTTGCCTTGACCTTCCTCGCACAATACGATCAAACGCGAGGCATTTCGTCGGGATTTTTGCAAACGTCGGGAAATCAGATCTCCCAAGAGCTGGTGGACGCCTTCGAGGCGGGACAGGTCTCCCTGCTCGACACACCTCCAAAGGAGCTGTTGGAGCTGGACAACCCTTACGATTGGAGCCAGCGCGTGCAGGCAGGTGTTTCCTACAAATGGGATCATTTGCTCTATGAGGGCAAGTACTATTCCTATTACGGCATCGCGCCCGTGTTTCTGCTGTTTTTGCCCTATCACCTGCTCACGGGCTACTATTTTCCCACCCCCGAGGCAGTCCTTTTATTCGGTGGGCTTGGGATTTTGTTCCTCTCGCTTCTCTATCTTGCCTTTTGCGATCGGTTTGCGAGGCGCGTCCCTGTCAATATGGTTCTGAGCGGACTTCTGATCCTTCAATTCTCTTGCGGCGTGTGGTACAACTTCGGCTCTCCCCTGTTCTATGAGATCGCGCAGGCTTCGGGCTTTGCCTTCACCTGTATGGGCTTTTTCTTCCTCCTGCGCGCGAACGTCATCGGGGATGAGGGGAATGTCCATCTGCCGTCGGTCACGCTTTCCGCGCTCTTTCTCTCGTTTGCGGTGCTTTGCCGACCGACCTTGGCGCTCTACTGCATCGCCGCGCTGATCCCTCTGTACTTCGGTCTGCGGAAGCATCGGGCGGCGATCTGCGAGGGGGAGGCAACAGAGAAAAGGAAGCTTCGTCGCGGTACGGTCGTCTATCTCTTGTGCGCCCTCGTCCCCTTCGTGCTTCTCGGCGGCGCGCAGATGCTCTACAACCACGTGCGCTTTGGGTCTCCCTTCGATTTCGGCATTCAGTATTCCTTGACGATCAACGATTTCACCAAGGCGCAGTATCACACCGATCTGGCCATGATCGGCTTTTACAATTTCCTCTTTGCCTTCCCCACCGTTCGCCCCGCGTTCCCCTACGTGTTCTCCAATTTCTCGGATCTGGGTGCGAATGGGTACTATTTCATTGCCAACACCAACGCCATCGGCATCTTCCCCCGCGCGCTTCCCTCCTTGGGCTACCTTGGCGGCCTTCACGCATGGCGTGTCCTGACCAAGCGCGAGCGCGTCCTCGCTCTTTCGATCGGCGTTCCCATTTGTCTTTTCGTTCCGCTCGGCATCATCTTTTCGATCTGGGAGAGCGGCTACGGCGTGCGCTACTGCGCCGACTTCGCGTGGGAGCTGATCTTGGGCGGCATGGCGGTCTTGTTCTTGCTCTACGCGCGGCTTGCCGAGGGGCAGACCAAGCGGCTCATGCAGGGCTTCTTCCTTGTGTCGCTGTTGGTGGCCTTCATTTGCAATTTCGCTATGGTCTACGAGTATATGAGCAAGAGCGGATACCTCGAAGCCGACTATCTCCGCTTTGCCCGTTTGTTTGATTTTTGGAAATGATGGAAAGGAGTGCTTGCATGAAGCTCTATCTAGTGGTTCCCTGCTACAACGAGGAGGAGGTCCTTGGCGAGACCTCTGCCCGCTTGAAGGAAAAAATGGAAGCCCTGATACAGGCGGAACGAATCTCCCGTGAGAGCCGCGTCTTGTTCGTGGATGACGGCTCCAAGGACGCCACGTGGGAGATCATTCGCGATCTGCACGCGTCCGACCCCCTCTTTTTGGGAGTGAAGCTCTCCCGAAACCGCGGTCATCAGAACGCGCTCCTGGCAGGTCTTTCGGTGGCGCAGAAGCACTGCGACGCCGCCATCTCGCTCGACGCCGACCTGCAAGACGACATCAACGCCATCGACGACATGGTGGATCGCTATTTGGAGGGCTACGACGTGGTGTACGGCGTGCGAAGCTCGCGTAAGAAGGACAGCTTCTTCAAGCGCACCACCGCCCAAGGCTTCTATCGCACCCTGCGTCTGCTTGGGGTGGAGTCGGTCTACAACCACGCCGACTACCGTCTGATGAGCCGACGCGCCTTGGAGGGACTTTCCTCCTTCCGAGAGGTCAACCTGTTCCTGCGGGGACTGGTGCCGATGGTCGGCTATAAAAGCACCACCGTCACCTATGAGCGTGGGGAGCGCTTCGCGGGAAAATCCAAATACCCCTTGAAGAAAATGCTCTCCTTTGCCTTTGAGGGCATCACCTCGCTGTCGGTCAAGCCCATCCGCATGATCGCCTCGCTCGGCTTTCTCATCTTCCTGCTCAGCCTTGGCTTTCTGATCTATGCGCTCATCCGTCACTTAGGCGGCTATACCGTCAGCGGCTGGACCTCCCTTTCGATCTCGATCTGGGCGCTGGGCGGCATCCAGCTTCTCGCCATCGGCATCATCGGAGAGTACATTGGAAAGATCTATCTCGAAACCAAGCATCGTCCTGCCTTCCTCATTGAGGAGGAGCTGACTGACGAAACCTGATCCCCTTTTGTGAGGTACCCATTATGAATGAAAAAGAAATTGCGGAGGTTCGCCGCTCGCTGTTGCCCGACCGTTGCTCGATGGGAGCCGTTTGCGGCTGCTACGCCACCCCGACGGGCGAGATCATCGCCACCTTTCGGGAGTCTCTGGGGCTTCTGACACAGGAGGAGACCGAGACCTATTGCGCCCTCTTTCGCCGCACCCTGTCGGGTACGCTCGGACGCAACCTGCTCGACATTCCCTTCTCCAATCAGCAGATCCCCGACGGCGAGGAGTACGCCCTGCTCGCCACGCTTCGTCAATCCGAATTGAAGGACACCGAGGCCTTGGATCGCTTCTACGCCAAGGTGACGTCCTCGGTCTCGATGGAGCAGAATTACGTCATTCTCCTGACCTATAACAAATATGACGTTCCCCACCATCACTCCGACGGAGAGCTTGGCGAGGAATCCTCCGAGGTCTATTCCTTCCTTGTGTGCAGTATTTGCCCCGTGAAAGCTACCTCCTCGGCGTTGGCGTATCAGGCCGAGAAAAAGTCCTTTCATCATGCCAGCGGCGTGAGCGCCATCGCATCCCCCGCGCTCGGCTTTCTCTTTCCCTGCTTTGACGACCGCCAAACCAACATCTACAACGCGCTTCTCTATTCCAAGAGCCCCTCGGAGGCGCATGAGAGCTTTACCGACGCGGTCTTCCGTCAAACGCTTCCCAGAACCGCCACCGCCGAGGCCGACACCTTCCACGAGGTGCTTGCCGAGACGCTTGCCGAGGATTGCAGTCTGCGCGTGGTGCGCTCGATCCACAACGACATCTGCGCGCGTATGGAGGAGCATCGCGAGAGCCATGAGAGAGAGCCTCTGCGGATCTCGAAGCATCAGGTGATCGAGGTCTTGGAGGAATGCGGCGTTGCCGCCGAGCGCGTGGAGGCCTTCTCCAAGGCGTACACCGAGCAGTTCGGCGTTGGCGGAGAGCTGACGCCCAAGAATCTCGCCGATCCCAAGAAATTCGAGATGCGGACCCCGAACGTCTCCATCAAGGTGGCGGACGGCAGGACCGATCTGGTGGAGACACGCGTTTTGGACGGCGTTCCCTACATCCTCATCCGCGCCGCCGAGGGCGTGGAGCTGAACGGGTTGAATCTGCAAATCGAGGGGCTTTCCCCCGAAAAAGACGATTAAGAGAGGAAAATTTGGGAAAAAATACCCAAAAACAAAAAAATCCTCTTGCAAGGGAAGCCCTTGCATGATATAATAAATTGAGGAAATACTATATTTTAGCAAAATACGCCGTTTGGCGTTGGAGGTAAGAGTTGATCGTTGCGTTAGAGGATGCAAAGCATAAGCTGATCGGAATGCGTGAGTCGGTTCGTGAACTGGGCTCCGCGCTTCGGATCGAGGAGACCAAGGAGAAGCTGGTGGATCTGGAAGCCCAGACCACAGCCCCCGATTTTTGGAACAATGCCGAAAACTCCTCCAAGGTCCTGCAAATCATCAAGCAATCACAGGATAAGGTGGCAGGCTACGAGCGGCTGTGCGCGCGCTTGGAGGATGCCATTGCCTTGGCCGAGATGGCCATTGAGGAAAACGACGAATCCTTCGTGGAGGAGGTCCAGAGCGAGCTGGAGGCGATCGCAGCCGAGGAGGAGCATCGCCGCATCGAGGTCTTGCTCTCGGGAGAATACGATAAAAACAACGCCTTCGTCTCCTTCCACCCCGGCGCGGGCGGTACCGAAGCGCAGGATTGGGCGCAGATGCTCTACCGCATGATCACGCGGTGGGCCGAAAAGAGCGGCTTTCAGGTCAAGCTCACCGACTGGCTCGACGGCGATGGCGCGGGTATTAAGAGCGCCTCGATCATGGTCATCGGTCTGAACGCCTATGGCTATCTCAAAAGCGAGAACGGCGTGCATCGCTTGGTGCGCGTGTCTCCCTTCGACGCCAACGGTCGCAGACAGACCTCCTTTGCCTCGATCGAGGTCATGCCCGAATTTGAGGACGTGGATAAGGTGGTCATCCGTGACGAGGATATCGAGGTCACGGCGCACCGTTCCAGCGGCGCGGGCGGTCAGCACATCAACAAGACCGACTCGGCGATCCGCATCGTGCATAAGCCCACGGGAATCGTGGTGGGATGCCAGACCGAGCGCTCCCAGCTCCAAAATAAGGAGACCGCTCTGCGGATGCTCAAGGCCAAGCTCATGGAGATCAAGCTCCAGGAGCGGCTCGACACCATTGAGGACATTCAAGGAAACAAGGCGAACATCGAGTGGGGCTCGCAGATCCGCTCCTACGTGTTCATGCCCTACACCTTAGCCAAGGACACCCGTACCGGCTATGAGACCGGTAACATTCAGGCTGTGATGGACGGCGATATCGACGGCTTCATCAACGCCTACCTGAAAATGACGGCGAAATAAGCACCGCCGCAGTCGGTTCAAAACGAAAGGAGAAGCCACCATGCAAACCACCGAAAAGAAAAAGATCACACATCCCAAGGATTGGTCGCCCGAGACCAAAAAGAAGGTCGCCCTCACCGCCGCAGGCATTGCCATGGCAGTTGGCTCGGTGGTGGCCATCATTGACTACGCCGATCGCCGTCGCCGCGCGCGCGGCGCAAACGCCTGCGAGCTGATCGCGGGAATTGCCGGCGTGGTGGGCGGTATTCTGCTCGCCACCGAGCCCGCCCGTCAGAAGAACCGCTCGCTCGCGATCGAGGATATGTTCGACGAGGAGGAGCTGCTCCTGATCCAGCAGCAGATCCGTGAGACGCTCAACACCGACACCGATCATTCGTCTCCCTCCAAGGATCACCTCCATGCCATCGAGGTGGACAGCGAGGCCACCATCGAGGACTTTATCTAACCACTCCGAACAAGCGAGAGGGAGCGTGCCCGATTGGGGTCACCCTCCCTCTCCCTATGCCAACAGAAAGGATTTTCATGGTCATCATTCAATCGGTCCTGCCGGGCGGTCTTGCAAGCGGTTGCGGCATTCGGGACGGAGACGTTTTGCTTGCGGTGAACGGTCACGCGATCCGTGACGTTCTCGACTACCGCTTCTACCTCACCGATACCTCGGTGCGCCTTGAATTGGAGCGGGAGGGCAAGCCCTACGCCGTCCGTCTCCAAAAGGGAGAGTACGACGACATCGGTCTGGAATTCGAGACCCCTCTCATGGACAAAAAGCATACCTGTCGGAACGCCTGCGTCTTCTGCTTCATCGACCAGATGCCCAAGGGGATGCGCGACACCCTCTATTTCAAGGATGACGACGACCGTCTCTCCTTTCTGCACGGCAATTACGTGACCCTGACCAATCTGGGGGAGGAGGACATTCAGCGTATTTTGGATATGCACATCTCCCCCGTGAACATATCGGTGCATACCACCAATCCCGACCTGCGTGTTCGCATGATGAAGAACAAGCGCGCGGGAGAGGTGCTTTCGTACCTGCCGCGGCTGGCCGAGGCGGGCATCGCGCTCTGCACCCAGATCGTGCTCTGCAAGGGGCTCAACGACGGGGACGAGCTGACACGCTCGATGGAGGATCTTGCGCCCCTGTTCCCCTCCCTGCGCTCCTGCGCCATCGTGCCGGTGGGGCTGACCAAGCATCGCGAGGGGCTTTACCCCTTGGAGCTGTTCTCCCCCGACGAATGCCGCCGCGTGATCGAGCAGGTGAACGCCTTTGGAGACGCCTGCCTCGCCAAATACGGCTCCCGTCTCTTTTACTGCTCGGACGAGTTCTCAGTTCGCGCAGGACTTCCCCTCCCCGACGACGGTTTCTACGAGGATTATTCCCAGAT
>JAZSKO010000013.1:0-4760 GCA_045534875.1 Eubacteriales bacterium
TGACGAGCAGGTCTACGAAGGCGAAGAGGCAGAAGGTAGACGGATGGCCTATGTCGGACTGCCAGTCCACGATGACGAGCAGGTCTACGAAGGCGAAGAAGTCTACGATGACGAGCAGGTCTACGAAGCCGAGCCTTACGCAGAGGATGCCGTTGAGGATGTCTCTGATGAGGAAGACACCACCGACGTGACCGACACGGAACAGCAGGCGCAGGCCGTCTACGAGGACTACGAGAGCTACATGGATGGACAGCAGCTCTCCATCGAGGACGAGACCGAATCCAAGCCTGAATAAAGAACAAAAAAAGGGGATGCCGACGGCATCCCCTTTGATCAATTGGGAGCACGAAGAAACTTTTTTGAAGTCAGCCCTTGACAAACCAAGAAAAAAAGTGTAAGATAAAGGTAGAGATCTGTGCGCTGATCGCACCGCGCCCCAAAATAGAAAAGAAGGAAGGAAACCTATGCGAATTCCGGATCAACCTCTGAAAAAGCCGCGTGAGGCGGCCAAAAAAATCAAACAAGCCGTTGCGGATCGCAAGGGTGAGCTTTTGGGCGTGGCGAGTGCCGCCGAGAAGCTGGTGGCTCACACCGTGGCCGATCGGCTCTTGCAGGATCGGATCAAGCGGCTCGACGTTGGCTCGATCCTGCTCTCCTCGCTTCGCATGGGGAGCCTTTCGTTGCGCTGGAATCTTATGACCGATCTGGCAGGCGCGATCGACCGCTTGTTGGAGACCACCCGACCCGTCGAGGCTTCCGTGGAAGAATCCGTAGAAGAAACCGTAGAAGAAACCGTGGAGACCGCCGAGGAGGCTGTCCCCGTGACCGAGGAGATCCCGGTTGAGCCGATCGCTTTGGAAGAGCCTCTCAGTATTCCGACGCTTGCCGAGGTGGAGGAGACCGACGACGAGGACGAGGATGAGGACGACGAGGGTTCGTCACTGTTTGGCTTGGATACCGCCGATCTCGAATTCATCGACGTGATGGATTATCCCGAGCTGTACGCCGAATACCTTGCCCGTGAGAGAGCGGGAGAGGTGCGGCTGGTGCATCGCTACCGTCGGAGCTTCCGCTCGCGTCTGATCCAAGCGCAGGGGAACGTGAAGGAGTACTACGCCATCCTCAAAAACGCACTGCTTTCCTACAAGGGAGTCAAGGATCGCCTGAGCTGGGACTATGAATCCTACAACAAGGGAAGGGTCAAGGTTGCCAAGCTGAATGCTAAGAAAAAGACCCTGTACCTCTATCTGGCCCTCGATCCCGCCGCGCTTGTCGATACTAAGTATCATTTCGACGACGTATCCTCCAAAAAGAAGTACGCCGCCGTTCCGGTGCTGTTCAAGATCAAGGGAGAGCGCAAGCTCAAGCAGGCGCTGGAATTGATCGAAATGCTCTGCGGAGGACAATTGGCGCTTCCCCCCGTGAAGAATTTTGTTCCCGTGGCGTATGAAATTCCACATCAGGATACCGCCGCTCTCGTGCAGGAGGGACACATCAAGCAGCTCACCGCCGTGGTGTCGCTCGATGCGCCCGTGGTCGAGACGCCGACGATCGGCTGACAAAAAAGAAAACAAGACCGTCTCAAAGTCGAGTTGCTTTGAGACGGTCTTGTTGCTTGTCAATCCTCAAATTGCTTGGCAACGGTTTTGAGGTAGTTCACGATCGGTAGCTTCTGCGGGCAGACGCGCTCGCATTTGCGACAGCCGATGCAATCACTGGCCTTTCCGTATTCGGTGGTCATGTTGTCGTAGTAAGCCCCCTGCGGCTTCCATGATTTTCCCTCGCACTCCTGCAAATCAGCGTTGTAGAGGGAGAAATAGGTCGGGATCGGGATGTTTTGGGGGCATCCGTCCACACAGTAGGCGCAACCCGTGCAGGGAATGGCGGGGTCACCCTGCAAAACCGTCACCGCCCGACGCAGGGCCGCCAGCTCCTGCTCGGTCAAGGGGGTGAAATCACGCATGAAGGCGGTGTTGTCGGCAAGCTGCTCGGGTGTGCTCATGCCCGAAAGAACGGTCATCACGCCGTCAAGTCCTGCGGCAAAGCGGATCGCCCAAGAGGCAGGCGACCAATCGGGATGCATCTCTCGCAGGATCGCCTCGGCGGCAGGAGGGATCTTGGCAAGCGTGCCACCCTTCACAGGCTCCATCACGATCACGGGAACGCCGTGACGGCGCGCCGTTTCATAGCAAAGACGCGATTGGATCCCGGGGCTGTCCCAATCCAGATAGTTGATCTGAAGCTGGACGAATTCGGTCTCGGGATGCTCGGTCAGCACGCGATCAAGGAAGGCGGCGTTGTCATGGAAGGAAAAGCCCATGTGACGCACCAGTCCCTGCTTTTTCTTCTCGGCCAACCAAGCAAAGCAATCGTACTTCTCGTAGACATCGTAAAGCTCGCGGTTGACGGAATGGATCAAGTAGTAGTCAAAATAGCCCGCACCGGTTTTTTTGAGCTGCTCGTTGAAGATGCGATCCCGATCCTCGGCACACTTTACGAAGCCGCCGTGGAGCTTGTCGGCCAAGGTGAAGGACTCTCTCGGATGGCGCTCCACCAACGCCACGCGCGTGGCGTTCTCGCTTTGGAATTTACAGTACATCCAAGCGGTATCGAAATAGGTATAGCCCTGCGCGAGAAAGGAATCCACCATCGACTTAACCTGCTCGGTGTCGATCGAGGCGGGGTCAGAGGGGTCGATGAGGGGAAGGCGCATCAGGCCAAAGCCGAGCTTTTTCATTTGGAAGAAGTCTCCTTTTTGGGAATTTTTTGGATCAGCTCAATGATCTGTCCCGAGAGCACCACCGTGAGTAGCGAGCATAGCACCCGAGGGAGAGGGAGGTAGGTCAGGGATAGGAGCAGGACAGACAGGTCACTGATGAGATAGATCAGGGAAATGGGGACGCGCAAACGATGGCACAGGCTCATGGCGAGCGCGTCGTCTCCACAGGGAGCGCCGCCGCCAAACACGCAAAGCCCCGCGCCCACGCCAACGAACAAAGCCCCCAAGATCGCCGCCCAAAGGGGATGCGAGGCGAGAAAGGGAAACAGGGGCGGGAGCAGATCGAACAGCCAATAGAACAGAGAAAAGCCGCCCCCCGCGATCACCGAGGCCACAAGAAAGCGACGCCCCAGCAGACGCACCCCAACGGCATAGCAGATCGCGTTGAGGAAAAAGCCCGCGATGGCAGGGGAAAGCGAGAGCCAATGCTGCAACAGAAGCGTCAGGCCAAGGATGCCGCCTTCGGTAATAGCGGCGTGGGAGTGAATGTGGCAAAGTCCAAAGGCTAAGATCGCGCTACCGAGCAACAGAAAAAGAAGATCACCCACCGAAAGCAGCCAACGGCGAGGGGAAGGGGTATCGGGTTTCATCGGGGACTCCTTTCTCGGAATGGGATCGCGAAAAATACGTTCATTTTATTTTAACATACCCGTCCCGCCTTGTCAAGGCAAAAAAAGAAGAAAAAAAGAAAAGAAAAATACAAAAAACTCTTGACAAGTCGCCCGAGATGTGCTATAATACCCCCATCAAAAGGCTGTGACGAAGACGGCAAAAGGAATGCAAGCCCACAAGGAGTCGGCGGTTGGTGAGAGTCGACGGTAAGCGCTTTTCTGCCCATCCCTTCCGAGCCGGGGGTCCGAAACAGATCGGTCTGCGAGTAGGCGCCTCCCGTGATTGCTGCGTAAAGGCATAGGAATTGTTGGATTCCAAAAGGGGTAGCTTCGGCTGCAATTTGAGTGGTACCGCGGGTGATATACACTCGTCTCAAAGATCAATGACTTTGAGACGAGTGTTTTTTTGTCTCAGAACAGGAGGAAAGAAGAATGGCATCGGTAGACACAACAAAGCTCTCGGAGGTTGCGCTTCGTATTCGCGAGATGCGCGAGATCTTTGGCATGAGCTGTGAGGAAATGGCAAAGCGCACGGAGGTGAGCGAGGAGGAGTATTTGGCGTACGAAAGCGGCACGCAGGATTTCCCCTTCACCTTCATTCATAAATGCTCGCTCGCCTTCGGGATCGGGATCACCGATCTGTTGGAGGGGCAAAGTGCGCATCTGTCCTCGTACACGGTCACGCGTCGCGGACAGGGACAGGAGACCGCCAAGGAGGACGGCATTCAGATCCAAAACCTCGCGCCGATGTTCCGCAAGAAGCTGGCAGAGCCGTACTGGGTGCGCTATGAGTACAGCGAGGAGCTGCAAAGCAAGCCCATCCATCTGACCAAGCACTCGGGACAGGAATTCGACTTCGTGATGAAGGGAAAGCTCAAGATCCAGATCGGCGACCACGTGGAGTATTTGGAGGAGGGTGACAGCATCTACTACAACAGCTCCACCCCCCACGGTATGATCGCCGTCGACGGTGAGGATTGCCTGTTCGTGGCAGTGGTGCTCACGGGCGAGGATCAGGATGAGCAGGTGGTTCGCAATACCCTCAAGCCCGCAACGGTGACGGGAAAGCATCTCGTCAGCGAGAACTTCATCAAGGTCACCGAGAACGAGAAGGGCTATCCCACGGCCATCGAATTCCAAAACGAGGATTCCTTCAACTTCGCCTTTGACGTGGTGGACGCGATCGCCAAGCGCGAGCCGGATAAATTGGCTATGATCCATCTTTCGGCCGATAAGACCGAGCGACGCCTCACCTTCAACGACATGAAGCGGAAGTCCGCGCAATGCGCCAACTATTTCAAGTCGCTCGGTATCAAGAAGGGCGACCGCGTGATGCTGGTTCTGAAGCGTCACTATCAGTTCTGGTTCTC
>JAZSKO010000134.1:0-7096 GCA_045534875.1 Eubacteriales bacterium
GTCTGGCCGAGCGTCTGTGCGTGCGCCCCACCTCCGAGACCCTGTTCTGTGAGCATTTCCGCAACATCATTCAATCCTACCGCGATCTGCCCAAGCTCTATAACCAATGGTGCAACGTGGTTCGTTGGGAGAAGACCACCCGTCCCTTCCTTCGCACCTCCGAGTTCCTCTGGCAGGAGGGACACACCATGCACGAGACCGAGGAGGAGGCAAGACAGGAGACCCGGCAAATGCTGAAGGTCTACGAGGACTTCTACTCCGAGGCGCTCGCCATTCCCGCCTATACGGGACGAAAGACCGACAAGGAGAAGTTTGCGGGAGCCGAGGAGACCTACACCATCGAGCCCATGATGCACAACGGCGTCGCCCTGCAAGGCGGCACCTCCCACTTCTTCGGTGACGGCTTTGCCAAAGCATTTGACATCACCTTCACGGGACGCGATAACACCCAGCGCTATCCCTTCCAGACCTCTTGGGGTCTTTCCACCCGTTCGATCGGCGCGATCATCATGACACACGGCGACGACAACGGTCTGATCCTGCCTCCGAGAGTGGCTCCCATCCAGCTCGTCATCATTCCCGTGGCGCAGCACAAGGAGGGCGTGCTGGAAAAGGCGGAAGCGATCCGCGCCGAGCTGGCGGGCAAGTTCCGCGTCAAGCTCGACGCCAGCGACAACTCCACCGGCTGGAAGTTCAGTGAGTATGAGATGAAGGGCGTTCCGCTCCGCTTGGAGATCGGCCCGCGCGACATCGAGAACAACTCCTGCGTGCTGGTCAGCCGCGTGACCAGAGAAAAGACCTTCGTCTCGCTCGACAACCTCGCCGAGGCAGTTCAGGAGGCCTTGGATCGCGTTCACAATGAGCTTTACCAGAGAGCCTTGGAGAACCGCGAGAACCGCACCTTTGAGGCGCGCTCCTATGAGGAGTTCTTGGACATCGCCGAGAACCGCTCCGGCTATATCAAGGCCATGTGGTGCGGCGAGACCGCCTGCGAAGAGCAGATCAAGGATGCCACCGGCGGCGTGAAATCCCGTTGCATCCCCTTCGTGGAGGATCATTTGAGCGACACCTGCGTTTGCTGTGGCAAGCCGGCGCGTCATATGGTCATCTGGGGTAGACAGTACTGATGATAGACCTTGGAAAGGGAGGGGGAACCTTCTTCGAGAAGAAGTGTTCCCCCTCCCTCTCCAAACCTCTCTCACCCTCTCCAAGAAGCTTTAAAAAAAGGCTTGGAGTGCGAATGGGTTTGCTTGCGGAAGGTTTTATGCGACGCGTATGCCTCGATCAAATTGGAACAGAAAGGAGACGTTATGCAAAAGGTCAAGCAATATATCCTGCACGCCATTCGCTGTGTAGACCCCGTGTTGTTCTTCTGCGTGATGGGGCTGTGCCTGATCAGCATCGTAACGGTTGCAGGCGCGGTGGATAACTTCGGGCAATCCAAGCTGAAAATGCAGATCGCGATGTTTTTGGTTGGTAGCATTGCCACCGTTGTGATCGCCTCGATCGACTTTCGCCTGATCGTGGATCGTCTCTGGCTTCCCATGCTGATCGCCTCCGCGCTGATCCTGATCATCACCCTGATCTTCGGAAAGAGCGGTGTGAATATGGAAACGGGAAACAAGAGCTGGCTCGTGATCCCCGGCATCGGCGTGATGATCCAGCCCTCGGAGTTCGTGAAATTCGCCTTCGTTTGCAGCTTCGCCAAGCACCTGTATTCGGTTCGGGAGCATATCAACCATCCGATCTCGGTGCTGACGCTGATGGGTCACGCGGGGCTGATCGTGGGGCTGATCCTGCTCTCGGGAGACCTTGGCGTGGCGCTCGTCTACCTTGCCATCATTCTGATGATGCTCTTTTGCGCGGGTCTGCATCCCGGCTATTTCGGCGGCGGGGCGGCCTTGGCCATCCTGCTCTCGCCCTACATCTGGGACAAGCTCGAGCCCTACCAGCAACGCCGCATCACCGTGGGCTTCAACCCCGAGCTCGACCCCTTGGGAAAGGGCTACCAGCCCTTGCTCAGCCGTCAGGCCATCGCGAGCGGCGGCTTCTTTGGACACGGTGTGCGCGGAGGACAGCTTTACGAGGTGCTGGACGCCTCCCACACCGACTTCATCTTTGCCACCATCTGTGAGAAATTCGGATTTTTGGGCGGCTTTCTGGTTCTGATTTTGTTCATGGTGATCGTGGTTCGCATCTTTATGATCGCCCGTCTCGCGGTGAATTCGGATTGCGGAGGGCTGATCTCGGCAGGCGTGGGCGCGATGTTCGTGGCACAGATCTTGGAGAACATCGGCATGAATCTCGCCATGCTCCCCGTGGTGGGCATCACCCTGCCCTTCCTCTCCTGCGGCGGCTCGTCGATGCTCGCGACCTTTTTGATGATGGGGCTGGTGCATAGCGTTCGCGCGCATTCGCACGGCGTTCGCTCGGCCGAAGCGCACGACACGCTCGATATTGACATCTCGCTTTTGGAGTCCTGAAAAAACAAAATCGCCACACGCACCGAGTATTGGGTGCGTGTGGCTTTTTTCGTTGTTTATTCGGCAATGAGGATATAGGGGTAGATCTCCTGTCCACCGTTGATGAAATAGACCTCGGACGACGGATGCCGCGCCGCGAGGTATTCCTCCAAGGCGTCGCTCTCGGCAGGAACGGCGTCGGCGCCGCAGAAGACTGTGAGCATAAACTTATCGGGAAGCTCCAGAAGCATGCTTGCCAGCTTCTTGACCGCGTCGAGACAGGTCGCCTCGCAGACCACGATCTCCTTTTCCAAAATACCGATGGTGTCGTGCTCGTGAATATGCAGACCGTTCATCTCAGCATCGCGGATCGAGGGTGAGATGAAGCCCGTGGAGATGCGCTCCACCGCCTCCTCCATGGAAGCGTAGATCGCGTCGGGATCGTCTCCCTCCAAGGTGACCGAGGAGAGTGCCACGTAGCCCGCTCCGATGCTCTTGCCGCGGACCACCATCACCCTCGCGTCCTCATCCAGCTCCGCCGCCTGCTGTGCGGCCATGCGGATGTTGCCTTTGTTGGGAAGAACGAAGATGCAGTCGGCATTTACCTTGGCAAAGGCCTCCAAAAAATCGTTGGCAGAGGGATTGTGGGTCTGCCCGCCATGCACGATGACGTCGGTCCCCAGATCGCGGTAGAGCGACTCCACGCCCTCCCCATTGCAGACCGCCACCACGCCGTAAGGCTTGCGTTGCTCGGTCGTTGGCGTGATCGCCTCGATGTCGGGCTTCTCGGCCTCGGTCGGCGTATCCTCGGACAGAGCCGTGTGCTGAACCGACATATTCTCGATCTTGATCGTCAGAAGCTCACCATAGCGGCGGCATTCCGCCAGCACGCGCTCCGGCGTGAAGGTATGCACGTGGAGCTTGACGATCGAATCGGTCTGAAAGACCACCACCGAATCGCCCACCCCACACAGAAACTCCTTCAAGGGTTGCAGATCAAAGGAGGGGATGTCGGTCTTTTTATTTTGAAGCTGTAAGAGCATCTCGGTGCAGTAGCCGTAGGTCATCTCACTGTCGGGACCAAAGGCAAAGGCCATGGGCTTCGGAGACGTCGCGCCTGCTGTGGCAGGTGTCTCGGTCTCGTCCGCCGTTTGCGGCTCCTCCCCGTTGAGCACGCGGTTGAAGCCCTCCATGATATACAGAAGTCCCGCGCCTCCGCTGTCCACCACGCCCGCCTCCTTCAAGACGGCCAGCGTCTCGGGCGTGCGCTCCAAGGAATCCTTCATCTCCTTGACGAGATCGGCAAACAGGGTGCGGATGGTACTGGACGGGGTGATGCGCGAAACGGCGTACTCCACCGCCTCCCGCGCCACGGTCAAGATCGTTCCCTCCGTGGGGGTCATCACCGAGGAATAGGCCTGCTGAACGCCAAGCTCGAGGGCGCGTCCCAGCGCCTCGGGGTCGGCTCGCTCGGCGGTGTCCAAGCCCTTGGCCATACCGGCAAAGAACTGGGACAGGATCACGCCCGAGTTGCCTCTCGCTCCCAAGAGCATTCCGTGGGAGAGGGTTCGCATGACCTCGGCAAGGTCGTCGCTGTCCAAGCCCTCGATGGCGGCAATTCCGCTCTCAATGGTCAGGCGCATGTTGTCGCCGGTGTCACCGTCGGGAACGGGAAAGACGTTGAGACGGTTGACCTCCTCGGCGTTGGAGCGAAGCCGCCCCGCGCCGCCTCTGGCCATCTTTTTCAGCAAAAGACCGCCCAAGAATTTCAGGTTCTTCGGTATTTTCGCGATCCCCGAGGGCTTCTTTTCCCCCGTGGACGCCTTTTTCTCTCTTTTTGCCATACGAATCCGCTTACCGTTCCTTTCCTAAGAAAAAGAGCGCGATGGTTCCGGGACCCGAATGCGCGCCGATCACAGGACCAACGTCGGTGATGAGCTGTACCTCCGCCCCGTAATTCTGCTTCAACAGGCTCGCCAGCGACTCTGCCTCGCCCAAGCAATCGGCCTGCGAGATGAACACCGTGCCGCCCTTGGGATCCAGAGCCAGATCTCCGTAGCGTTGCGCAAGTGCGGCGATGGCGGTCTTTCTTCCGCGCACCTTGCTCACGTTCACCAGATGTCCCTCATTGTCCATGTGCAAAACCGGCTTGATCCCCAGCATATTGCCAACGAAGGCCGCCGTGGGACTGATGCGTCCGCCGCGTTTGAGGTAGACCAGATCGTCCACGGTGAACCAATGGCACAGATGGAGCTTGTTGTCCTCGGCAAACTGCGCGGCCGCGTCGAGGTCGACTCCCTTTTCCTTCTCCTGCAAGGTCAAATACAGCAACAGACCAAAGCCTGCGGAGGCCGAGAGCGTGTCCACCAAGCGAATGCGACGGTCGGGATAGCGCTCCATAAGACGCTCTGCCGCCAGACGCGCGGAATTGTAGGTGGTGCTGAGTCCCGTGGAGAAGCCGAGATAGAGAATGTCCTTGCCCTCCTTCAAGATCGGCTCAAACGCCTCCTCAAAGGTCAGGTCATTCACCGCCGCGGTCTTGGCAACGCCGCCGTTCCGCATCTTCTGGTAAAACTCCTTGACGCCCATTCCCTCGTTGGTGTATTCGATCGAGGAATCGTTGAAGCGGAAGGTCAGGCTGCGATACGACACGCCCCACTCCGCCAAAAGCTCCGGCTTGATGTCACAGGCCGAATCGGTAAAGATCACATACGGATTCATGCTGTTCTCTCCTTTTTATCTATATTATATTCTCAAATCGCTTCGATTATGTAAATCGGCCGTTCTCGCATAGGGAGCGCGTAACGACCTAATACGGTTTATTATACCATAAAGTTGTTGTGTTGTCAACAAGTTTTTCCAAATCTGCCGGATATCACCTTATTCGGTTTTGGGGATAGACGGCGAGGGGATAGGGAGATACTATAAAAAAAAGGAAAGGAGGACGCGCGATGCAAGCCTCTGTCTGGATGGACGACACGATCAATATGCCGCGTTTTGCCCCTCTGCGGGGAAGCCTTCAAACCGATGTGTTGGTGATCGGAGGCGGCCTTGCCGGGATCCTCACGGCGCACACTCTGCAAGAGGCAGGACAGGACGTGGTTCTCTTGGAGGCCGACCGTCTTTGCTCGGGCGTGACCTTACGCACCACGGCTAAGATCACGCACCAAACGGGACGGCGGTACGCCGACCTGCTTCATAAAAAGGGAGAGGAGGCGACGCGGCTCTATCTTCTTGCCATGCGAGAGGCGATGGAGCGCTATCGGGAGCTATCCGAGCGCAACCCCTGCGACTATACGCGTCTTCCCTTCTATCTCTACACGCGCTCGCATCCCGACCGCATCCTGCAAGAGGCCGACGCGCTCCGTCGCGTGGGGTATCCCGCGCAGACGGTGGATCACGTCCCCGCGCCCTTCTCGGTACAAAAGGCGCTTTTGATCCCCGGGCAGGCGCAGATCCACCCCATCAAGCTCCTGTCATCCCTCGCGCGCGGCTTGACGGTCTTCGAGAACTCCCCCGTCCGTCGATTGGAGGGGATGCGCGCCTACACCGACAACGGATGTGTCACGGCCAAGTCGGTTGTGGTGACCACGCATTTTCCCTTTCTCAACCTCCACGGCTCGTATTTTGTCAAGCTCTACCAAAAGCGCTCCTACGTCTTGGCTCTGGAAAACGCGCCGCTCCCCGACGGGATGCTCTACGACGAGAGCGACGACGGCTTTTCGATCCGCTCGGCGGGCGGCTACCTTCTCTTGGGAGGGGGCGGTCACCGAACCGGAACGCCCTCCCCCGGATGGCGACCGCATACGGAATTTGCCTCCCGTTTCTATCCCGAGGCGAGGGAGGCTCTCCGATGGGCGACGCAGGATTGCATGACGCTCGACGGACTTCCCTATATCGGGCAGTATTCACGCCTGACGAAGGATCTATACGTCGCCACCGGCTTTGAAGGCTGGGGAATGACCTGCGCGATGATTGCCGCCACGCTCCTATGCGACCGGATCTGCCACCGCGCCGCCCGTCCCTACGCCGCCCTGTTCTCGCCCTCGCGCAGTATGCTCCATCCACAGCTTCCCAAAAATCTGTTCGATTCGGCGCGCAATCTGCTCACCCTTCGCGCTCCGCGCTGTCCGCATCTTGGATGCGCCTTGCAATGGAATCCGCAGGAGCATAGCTGGGATTGCCCCTGCCACGGCTCGCGCTTCGACGAGAACGGACACCTGCTCAACTCCCCCGCGCAAGGGGATCTGAAAGCACCACCTCCAACGAAGAAGGAGAACCAGTAGAGAAAGCCATTCCAAGAAAAAGACGAATAGAATCATGCTCACCATTCTAAACCCGTAGGGCGGGGGCTTGAATCCCCTTTGAAAAACCCTCTCACCCGCCTGCGGCGGGAGCTCTCCCAGAGGGAGAGCCTTCCTGTTGTCAAAATCCATCAAAAGCAAAAAACACGAAGCCCGTTTGCTAAGAAATTCACACCTTCCCGACCAACCACTCAAAAAAGGGAATCCAAGTGCAAAAACACTTGGATTCCCTTTTTTGAGGTTCTTGAGAGAGGGAGGGGTTTGGGGAGGGAGGGCCCTTCTTTCCTAAGAAGGGTCCTCTCCCCCCCACGTCTTTTCCCCCCCCCCCAC
>JAZSKO010000017.1:0-5392 GCA_045534875.1 Eubacteriales bacterium
GGATGGCGTCCTCACAGACGGGGAAGCCCTCGTCGGCAAGGATCTCCAAGGCAGAGAGCACCGTGGAGAGATTGCTTGGCTGATACGTGCCGAGAAGCGGCAGAAACAGATCGTGAAGATCGCCGAAATCGAGATAGGTGCCGTCCAAGGTGACCGACGAGACCGACAGGCGCGAGCGATCCACGGTGTGGAAGGCAGAGCCTCTCGACGCCGCGATCGAGGAAAGGGTACGGCAGGCGGAATTGTCGTGTCCACCGTAGAGGCAGGGACGCCCCTCCTTGATGATACCGCCCTTTTCGGCGGCGATGGCTTGAACGGTATTGCCGAGGATCTGGGTGTGGTCAAAGTCGATGCCGGTGATGACAGACAGCAGGGGAGACGCGATGACGTTGGTGGAATCGAGCCGACCGCCAAGTCCTGTTTCCAAGATCACCACGTCGCAGGCGTGACGCTTGAAATAGAGAAAGGCGATGGCGGTGATCAGCTCAAATTCGGTGGGCTTGTCCTCCAAGCGGTCGGCGATGGGACGCACCTCGGCAGTCAGCTCCACCAGCTCGTCGCGGGAGATGTTCTCGCCGCAAACGCGCATCCGCTCGTTGAATTCCTTGATATAGGGGGAGGTAAACAGGCCTGTCTTGTAGCCCTCGGCGCGCAGGATGGCCTCGGTCATGGCGCAGAACGAGCCCTTTCCGTTCGTTCCCGCCACGTGCAGAAAGGTCAGGTCGCGCTCGGGGTTTCCAAGAGCGGAGCAAAGCGCGCGGATGCGATCCAGTCCGGGCTTGCAGAAGGAAGAGCTAACGCTGTGGATATAGTCCAAGGTTTCTTGGTAGTTCATAAAAGCTCCTTTGCGATCAATCAAAACGGTATCCCGTCAGCCTCTGTATGCTGTCTCTTCGCAGAAGGATGCAAAGAAGAAGGATCTCCACAGGGGCAATGAGCAGGTAGAGGGGAATGCGGAACAGGACCGCGATCCCGTAGAATCGGTAGAGCCCGAAGGTCTTGATGACCATTGAGCCGATCAGATGCGCCGCCGATGCGGAGGGGATGATCTGGGGAATGCCGCGCCGACGGACGATGACGTGGGAAACAAGTCCCGACATCACGCCCGAGACGCACGCCCCATGGGTGACGATGAGGTTGGGGGGATAGACCTGAAAGGACAGCAGATAGCTGAGCAGATCGGAGGCCACGCCCACCATGCCGCCCACCACGGGCCCGTAGAGGATGCCCGACAGGATGATGGGCAGATTTTCAAAGGTGATGCGAAACAGACCGTTTCCGAGGTTGAGAAAATTCTTGCAGAAGATGCCGATGAGCACACTCATGGCGGTGAGCATGGCGGCAACGGCAAGGCCCTTTCCATTTTGGAAAACCGACGAACGTCTCTTTTTTTGCATAAAAAAACCTCCTTTTCCCTCACTCATATGGCTTGGGTAAGAAGGCACACGTCGAGCCCTTATCGCCGTATGAAGCGGGATGAAAAGCGCGAACCGCAAGCGTGATGCTTTTCGTCCGCCCGACAACTCCCCGTTCAGGCGGCACTGTGGGTCGCATGACCCAACGCCCGTGCTTTTACTCTTCAAACTGTTTGAATTGAGAGGATATCCCTCTACTTTATTATTATAAATCGCCCGAAACGAAAAGTCAAGCCCTTTTTTTGCATATCATTTCCATCATCCTTGTTTCTTTTTTTGGATAACTTGCATCACGAACGGGTGGGGAAGGCGGGATGCGGGGGAGATCAGCTTTCTTCCTTTTGTCTGTACTCTTTCCGAATTGCAACAATTCGGAAATGATTATAGAAATATTTGCCGAATTGTTCATTTACAAAAGAAGACAAACATGGTATAATAAAGCGGGGCGTCTGCCCCATCCAAATACGATACAACGGAGGAAACAGAAATGAAACGCGCTTTGGTATGGTTTGTTCTGCTGGCAACGGTCGTGGGACTGGTTGGCTGTGCGGGAGGCGGATCGGAGGGAGTTGGCACAACGGCGGCCACCACCACCGAGCCCGCGCCCGATCCCTTGACGGTGGCCGACCTTTCGGTGGTCTACGACGAGACGAGCACCCCCAACAGTATCAAGGAGATCGTTCGTCTTTTGTGCGAGACGGTAAAGGATGAGTGGGGAAGCGAGCCGAAGGTAAATCCGCAAGCGCCCACAAGATGCCAGATCAAGGTCAGCCAAGCCGATACCCTTGCCTTGAACAGCTATGCCGTCAAGGCGATGGCAGGGGAGAACAGCCTGACCGTTACGGTGCAGGGAGATAACCGTCGCTCGCTGGCGTATGCCGTTCAGCAGCTTCGCCTGTTTGCCGAAGAAAAAACATTTGAGGAGCTTTCTGTTGTGAACATCAGCGGTGACTTGGGAATTGATATGCCCAAAAAGATCTCGATCTACGGAGACAGCATCTCCACCTACTACGGCATCTCGGATTCCGCGCTGTATAACACCACCCTGACGCAGAACGTCACCTACTACAACGTCGAGCGCATGACGCGAAACGATATGCTCATGACCAAGGACGAGACGTGGTGGGGCATCGTGCTGTCCGAGCTGGACGCCAAGCTCTGCGTGAACAATTCCTACATGGGGGATGCCACCACCTCCCAGTATGCTCTGGGCAGAGCCGCAAACCTCCACAAGAACTTCATGAATAAGATCGAGAATCCCGATACCATCATCGTCTATTTCGGTATCAACGATTACCATGCCAAGGCCGAGAGCACCTTCCGTGACAACTACCGTGCGATCATTGCCAAGATGCAAGAGACCTATCCCGACGCACGCATCTACTGCTGCACGCTGTTGGCGGGACACGCCTACAAGGGAGCGAGATTGGCACCCTTCAACGCAGACATTCGGGCGGTAGCGAGAGCGTTGGAGGTCAACCTGATCGATCTGGACGCGACGATCGGAGCAGACTTTGAGAGAGACATGGCAGACTTGATGATTGACAAGGATCTGCTACATCCGAACAAGGATGGAATGAAGCGGATGGGAGCCGCGGTAGCGGAGGCCATTCGCGAGTGGTACTACGGCGAATAAGAGAAGGGCGGCTCAAAAGAGCCGCCCTTTCTGTATGTTCGCACAAACTCGCAATGAAAGTTTTGATCAAACTTTTTCAAAAGTTTGCGGGGTGGAGGGGCGGAGCCCTCCTCGCCCGTCGCAACGGGCGAAATAGCCCTTGGCGTTTCTTTTTGCTAACTTTTTCTTTGCGCCTCTGGTGTCAAAGAAAAAGTGGCCGAGGGAATTTATGTCGTTACAACCAGTACAGTTTTCTACAAAATCAAATTCCTTAGTCGCTTTTTCTTTTGACCATGTAGGCGCAAAAGAAAAAGCTCCAAAAAGAAAAGCGCCGTTCGGGGAGTTTCGCCCGTTGCGACGGGCGACAGGGGCTTCGCCCCTTGACCCCACCACCTTTTGAGAAAAGAACACGCGCAAGCGCGCGGACGAAAACTTCCCTGCGGGTTCGTGCGAACATAGATAAGCAGGCGGCTCAAAGAGCCGCCTGCCTTGGGTTAGTCTTCTTTTTTGGGTGCGTCGGTCGTCGCTGTCTCCTTCTTCGTCAGCCGACGGAACAGGCGCGCGATCCGCTTCCGCAAACAAATGCAGGAAATCGCGACCG
This sequence comes from Eubacteriales bacterium, assembly GCA_045534875.1. Classification (GTDB taxonomy): domain Bacteria; phylum Bacillota; class Clostridia; order Oscillospirales; family CAG-272; genus UMGS1865. The sequence continues at coordinate 3,632 of JAZSKO010000017.1, forward strand.
CCGCTACGATCGCCACGCAGAACGCCGCCACCACAAACGGTGACGAGAAAATGCTCTTTGTTCCCGTGTCCTCGATCTGCTCGGTCACCTTCGCCGTTCTGGAATAGGTCGCCGTGTAGATCGGCGTGCGATCCTCTCCCGTTGCCCTCGTGATGTAGGGCGTCCATCCCGCAAAGGTGTAGCGGTAGTCGGCGTCCTCTGTCTCGGTCGGTACGTCCGGAATATGCACCGCCTCTCCAAAGAACAGCGTCTCCTCAAAGATCACCTCGCCGTTGAGAACGAATTGCACAAAGTACGTGATCGGTTCCACCGTCAGCTCCACCGAGACTGCCCCCTTCGGCATCACAAAGGTCTTTTCTGTGATGGTCTGTCGGCTTCCGTCCGCAAACTGTAACGTGGCCGACACGATCTCATAGCCGTAGGTGCAGTTTGCCGTCAGATCTACCGTCGACCCGATCGGCGCGTGAAGCGGCAGGGAGGACAGGTTGCAGTTCTCGGTCGGCTCACTGTATTGCAAGCGGTATTCGCAGATAAAGAGCATCTCCGCCTCGTTCGTGACCGAAAGCGATGCGCCTCCCGTCGCGAAACGCGTCAGGGTGACTTCCTTCCATTTGCTGCCGTTCTTGCGGTACGCCATGGGATACATCCCCTCCGCCGACTCAAACGAGATCAGAACCGACAGGCTCTGTCCCTTGCAAACCGTTTCTCCGATGCTGTTCAGGCAACGCAAGCGGAAACGCTTGGAATCCTCATAGTCGCCACTCGATTGCGTCAGCTCGAGCTTGACGCAGTAGCTGTCGTTCAGCTTGGTGAGCTGAGAGGGGGTGAGCGTGACGGTGAAGCCGTCCCAGCAAAGGATCAGATTGCAGGCTCTCTCTCTCGCCAGCTCGGAGGCCACGCCAAACTGTACCACCGCCTGCTCCGCATAAAGACGGATGCCCGCGTCGGTGAACTCCACCCGACAGACCGAGCCGTCGTTATGCGTTCCCAAGGGCGTGGAGCGGTATTGTGCCACGTAGGTCACATTTTGGTTCGTCTCTCGGATCGGACGGTTCCAGCCCAAGAAGGTATAGATATGGGTGTCGGTCGCGCGACTTGTGTCCAGAGGACAGATCGGCATCTCGCCCTTTTCGTAGACCTCCTCCACGCGCGTGTTGCCAACCACCCACGTCACAACGCAGGGGTTCTCCACCACCTCATATTGCGCGGTGTAAACGGCGTCTCCCCTCACCGCCGTGACGGCGGGAGACCAGCCTGTGAAGCGAAGGGCTTGGGACGCGCTGTACCGATTGGTGCTGATGGGGCAGGTGGGGATCTCATTCCAAAGGTAGTATTCCACGCGTTGGATCGTGTCCACCACCCACGTGATGCGATAGCGACGGTCCTCGCGCTGATAGGAGGGATAGAGCGACAGATCCTCCTTCACCGCTTGCAGGTTGACGTAATTGTTCGGGTCGGGATCGCCGTGACGGACCCAGCCGAGGAAGGTGTAGGAATACCGATCATCGGCAGGACGGAGCATCACGGGAGCGGTCACCGACGCGCCGTACTCCACGGTGGTCTGGCTATGCTTGGAGCCGTCGGGATTGTAGAAGGTGACGGTCTTGCGGTTGCTGATGTATCGGGTACAGGAAACGCTTTGGGTGAAGGTGAGGGTGTGCGTCTTGCCGGTCGCCTCTCTCTTTTTCAGAACGCCGCGCTCCAATTCATCGGCAAGGGACGCCTCCAAAGCGGTCAGAGCGGGGGCTGTGGGAAGTCGGA
>JAZSKO010000085.1:0-2151 GCA_045534875.1 Eubacteriales bacterium
CGATGGTGGTGATGAAGGGGCTTGCCATCACGGCAGGGTCAAGACCGAGCCGCTTTGCGCCCATCGGGAGCAGCGTTCCCACGAGCTTGGCAACGATCAGCGCGCAGAAGACCGTGAGCGCGACGATCGCGGCAATGAGCAGATTGTTCTGTGTCGCGCCACTTTCGAGGATCGTGGTGGGCTGGAAACGGAAATCGAAGCCGTAGACCTTGAGGAAGGTAACGGCAGAGAGCGTCACGCCGCACAGCACCGACACCCGAAGCTCTTTCCAAAGAACACGGAAGATATCCTGCAAGCGGATCTCATCCAGCGACATACCGCGAATGACCGTGACCGAGGTCTGCGCGCCCGCGTTTCCGCCGGTGTCCATGAGCATCGGGAAAAAGGCAGTCAGGATCGCGTAAGCGCCGATGGCATTCTCATAATGCGAGATGATGGAGCTGGTAAAGGTGGCCGAGATCATCAGAAGCAACAGCCAGGGGATGCGCTTCTTCCATGTCTCAAACACGCCTGTTTTCAGGTAAGGCTTGTCGGTCGGCAGGATCGCCGCCATTTTCTCGATATCCTCGGTCGCCTCGGCCTCCAACACGTCCAAGGCGTCGTCGACCGTCACGATTCCCACCAAGCGCTCCTCCTTATCCACGATAGGGAGGGCGATCAGGTCGTAACGCGAGATGAGATTGGCAACCGTTTCTCGGTCGTCGGAGGTATGGGCGTAGATCACGTTGTCGTTCATGATCTCCTCAATGGTCTGCTCGGGAGTGGCGAACAGAAGCTGACGGAGAGCCACCACGCCCTGTAAGATACGCGCCGAATCGGTCACGTACGCCACGTAGACCGTCTCCTTATCCAATCCCGTCAGACGGATATGCTCCACCGCCTCCTGACAGGTCATGCTTTTGGTCAGATCAATGAATTCACTGGTCATCACGCTTCCCGCGCTGTCCTCGGGATAGGCAAGAAAGCGATTGAGCTCGGCGCGTGTTTCCTTGGTGGCATTTTGCAGGATGCGCTTGACCACGCCGGCCGGCATCTCCTCCAACATATCCACCGCGTCGTCCACTGAAAGCTCCTCCAAGATGTCCTGCGTCTCACGGTCGGAAAGCTCGGAAACGATCCGATTTTGCACGTCGGGATCCAGCTCGGCAAAGATCTCGGCGGCCGAGTCCTTTTTCAGAAGCCGAAAAACGAAGGGAACGCGACGGGGGGGAAGCTCTGCTAAGAATTCTGCCGCGTCCACGCGGTTCATCTCGTCGATCTGTCGCATAAAGGTAGAATATCGTCGTTCGGCCAGCAAGGTGTTCAAGGCTTCAAATTCGAGTTGCGTGGTTTCATTCATAACGATACCTCCTTTTTTCTTTTTCGGAAATTGGGGAAGGGACGCGCCCCTTCAAGGGTCAGATCAACTCGGAAGGTAGGCGTTCACGGTGTCAAGGTAGCCCGTGAGCTTTTTCTCCGCGTCGGCGCGATCGGAGGCAAGGAGCAGATAGTAGAACTTGACCTTCGGCTCCGTGCCCGAGGGACGCACCACGATCACATCCTTGTTTTCCAATTGATAGTACAAAACGTTTGAGGAGGGAAGCCCCGTGGGACGGCAAACGCCGCCCTCGGTCAGGGTGCCTGCCTTGTAATCGCCAACGAGACGAACGGCATGCGAGCCAAAGGCCGCAGGGGGATTCTCACGAAGCGAATCCATCAGAGCCGCCATACGCTCCGCGCCGTGCAAGCCCTCCATATACAACTCACGGTTCGTCTCATAGCAATAGCCGTACTGCTTCCAGACTGCCTCCAAGGCATCGCTGAGCGTCATGCCCTTGGCATGGTAGTGAGCAGTCATCTCACAGATCAGCATCGAGGTCACCACCGCGTCCTTGTCACGGGCATAGGTGCCTTTGAGGTAGCCGTAGCTTTCCTCGAAGCCGAACAGGAAACTGCCGTCACCGCTGGCCTCGTACTTCTTGATGACCTCACCAATGAACTTAAATCCGGTGAGGACATTGTGCATCAGAACCCCGTTGGCCTCGCAGATGCGGGAAGCCAGCTCGGAGGAAACGATGCTCTTGACCACATAAGGATTTTCGGGCATGGTATTGGTCTCCCGATAGGCCGAGATGATATAGTCCACGAGCAACGCGCCCATCTGGTTTCCGG
>JAZSKO010000042.1:0-1704 GCA_045534875.1 Eubacteriales bacterium
CGCTCGACATTGTAGATAATAGCGCCCATCGCTTGGCCGGAAATGGTGAAATCGGGAACGCAGAGGAAGAGCTTGCCGTTGGCGGTGTAGTTGGTAATTTGATTTTGGTTATACCAAGGACGATCCAGATTCAAGCTCTGAATGCTGTTCAGGTCGGTCAATCCTCCCTCAGAAAGCAGGGCGTAGATTCCCAAGCCGGGGTGCGGGAGATAGACCAGATCGAACTCGTTGGAGTCCGAGCCGAGGTACATACGCAGGGTGCTGTAAACATATCCTGCGGCAGGGGGCACATAGGAGAGGGTCACATCAAACTTTTCTTCGGCATAGAGGTAGTTTGCGACCTCGGTATCCCAAACGGGATCGCCGTTTGTCTCGTGGATGTCGTCAATGGGGGCAAAGTCGGACAGGATCTTCATGTTACGACCGATGTCCTTCTTTTCGTGGAGGTCTTGCAGGATCTCTGCGGGCTTGCCGTCAGGGTTGGTTGCAGGCGGAGTGGTGGGGGTTGTGCCACCCTTATTTCCGTTACATGCTGTCAACACACTGACGAGGGCGATCAACAAGCAGAGGATGCTGACCCATGATGCGTGCTTTTTCATGCTGGTTTCTCCTTTTTTAAAATTTTTTTATTTGAATTTTTCAATTCCAAACGTTAGGTGCGCGCGCCCTTCCCTGTTGGCTTACCGTGGGAGGCGGCGCTATGGCGATCAGGAAGCGTCTGCTTTCACGCCAAGGGTGTTTGCCTTGTTGACGATATCGACGAGCTTGCTTGCGTTTCCGCGAAGAGCCGTGCTGATCGCCTTCTTACCGGTTGCGCCGGTGGCATTGAAGACGGCATTCGTCACCAGATCTCTTGCTACACCGCTCTCGTCGATGGACATACCAAGGTCATAGAACTTGGTGGTGTGGATGAAGTTGAGCATCTCGTAGTCGGCAGGCTCCTTGGAGAGACGACCGAACAGGATGTTCTCGAACACGGCGGGCTTGACATGCTCATAGCCGTAGATCGCCATAGTATCGAGGATCATGCCGCTTTCCTCATAATCCTTGGCAATCGAGGGGATTCCGCAAAGACCCGAAGCGCAAATGCTGCGGTAGTCGTCGCCCTTATTGAGTTTAGGCAGGGGCAGATAGTGAATATCAAACTCCAATTCGCGGAGGTGGTGATTCATCGAACCGATGTCCATGGTCATGAACAGGGAGTTTCCGCTCTCAAAGGCTCTCCACATATCGGAGTCCATGAAGCCTGCATTGTTGGTGGAACTCGCCACAACGTCCTGCGAGACCAACTCCATGATCTTCTCGGAGATCGTGGTGAGCTTATCGGCATTGAGGCCGAGCGTGAACTTTCCGTCGGAATCCTTGTTGAGAATATTCTCACCCATGGAATACATAATACAATAGGTAAGATTTTTCCAGTAAGAGAGCGCGTAGGTTTCCACGGAGCCCTCACCCGAGCTGGCGGTCTCGGCGGCCTTTACCATGCTGATCATCTTATCCATGGTCCATTCGCCGTTCCTTGCGACCTCGTACAGATCCTCCTCAAAGCCCATTGCCTTGTAGCGCTCGACATTGTAGATAATAGCGCCCATCGCTTGGCCGGAAATGGTGAAATCGGGAACGCAGAGGAAGAGCTTGCCGTTGGCGGTGTAGTTGGTAATTTGATTTTGGTTATACCAAGGACGATCCAGATTCAAGCTCTGA
>JAZSKO010000071.1:0-1738 GCA_045534875.1 Eubacteriales bacterium
TGGATCTCGAAGAGAGCTCGAATGCGCCCACCGCGGAGGAAACGCCGCAAGAGGACGGCTATGAAACGACGCTAGATGAACTGCTTGCGCAGGAAGAAGGGGAAGCCGAAAACGAGACAGCTCTTCCCGATGCGCCTGAAAGGGTGACGGAAAACGAGGACAAGGATGGGGAGAACATCCAAGAGGTGTCCGAAGAAGAACCGGAAGAAGAACCGGAAGAAGAACCTCGTGTAACGCTTGACGAGAAAGCGCGTGGCGAGAGCGAAAAGGAGAAAGCGAAGGGCGATGAAGTCGCGCGGATGCTCTCTTCGTTTTTTGCAATAGATGAATCCGATCGTCACGGACAGGTGGCCGTTTCGGATGCTTTTTTGGATGTACAAGACGCGGAAGAGCTCGAAAAGGGAGAACGCGCGGAAAGCGATGCCTCGGTGGAAGAAGATAACGAAGACGCGTTACTGCTTTTTCACCCCGACGAGGATGTGTCACTGTCCTTCGATGAGAAGATTGATATTGTATCCCCCTCCGCAATCCCCGTTCCTTCTGACGAGGAAGAGGAAGAAACGCAGGATTTCGTCTCGGAGGGCGGCTTTGATCCGACTGAAGAACAAGAGACGGCGGAAGAGACCGAGGAGCCTTTTTCCGTTCTGCCTGCCGGAATCGGTGGTACGATCTCCTTTGGAGGCAGGGTTTCGCTTTCGTCTTGGGGAGAGCCCCTGACGGAAGAAGGAGCGGATGCCACGGGCGAGGAAGAGGGTACGGCGCTTCCTGAAGAAACGGCTGTAACCGAGGCGCCGGAAGAGGAAGCCATCGCCGCGGATACAGAAGACGAAGCCATCGCCGTGGATACAGAGGAGGAAACGGAGTCGCTTGCCACGGAAGCTTCTCCTGTGGATGAGACGGTTCTTTTGCCGCTCGCCGCGGATGCGGATGGGCTGATGGCAGAGGAGCATAGCGCTTTCGTCGAAGAGGAAAGCGCTTCTTGCGCGGATGAGGGGAGTCCTCCCGACGTGATAGGGGAGAGCAATAGTATTGGTCTTTCCGACGAGGCCCTTCCCTATGTGTTAAGCCAAGAGGATGCGGGCGGAAGCATGGTTTTCGAACGGGTGGTGGACGAAAAGAGCGAAGAAGAAATCGTTTCGCCCCCCACGCCGATTTTGGAGGCTGATTTGCCCGAAGAAGTCCCTTCGGCTGAGGAGGACGCAAGTGTCGTTTCCGGCTCGGAGAACGAATTGGCGGAGACGCAAAAAGCGGCAGACACCTCGAATGAAGCGAGTCACCATTCTCCCCGCATCCAGCTTGCCCCTCCCGCTTACCGCGCGAACAAGGAAGATGAAAAGGACAGGAAGATAGATAAGACCGAACAGACGACAGAAGACGACGAGGATTTCATGAGTGGGATCCCCGGGGTCATGCGCCATTTTTTGGAGGATTTTCCCTTTGGTCGCACGAATCGTGTGCAAAGCGCGTCGGGAGAAGCCGCCAAGAAGACAACGGTCGAAACGAAAACTCGAAAGAAAAAAAAGAAGAGAGACAAGCACTTTTTTGTGGAGGAGGAGAGGGAGTATTGCGATCCCGCCGACTCCGAGCTTGTAAAGGAACGCCTGCAAGGGGACTTGCGCGCTACGCGCGCTCGCTTTGTCATCGTTTCGGTTTTCGCGCTGTTGCTTTTGGTGATCGAAAACGTTCCTTTCTTTTCTGAACACACCTTGTTGGATGCCGGCAAGGTAGGATACGCCGA
>JAZSKO010000080.1:0-4211 GCA_045534875.1 Eubacteriales bacterium
TTTCCTAAGAAGGGGTCTCCCCTCCAAGGTCTTTCCCCCTCTTGACTTCCTTCTAAAAATGTGATATACTGGGTTGTATTATTACTTATAGAAGTCGTGGTTTCCGATGGTGAAGGCGTAGGGACGGTTTTTGGAGATCCAGTTGGTGGTGGAAAGTCGGGGATTCTGGAAGAACAGGATGGAATCCGACAGGGAATAGCCCTCCAAGCAGATCTTTGCGGCGATCACCGAGCTTGCGGTGGGGGTATGATAGATCGTGCCGAAGGCGACGGGAGAGAACTGCGTCCCGTGCTTACGGTCAAAGATCACACCGTAGATGGTGTTGGGGTAAGAGCTGCTCCGAACGCGGTTGAGCACCACGTTTCCAACCGCCATCTGACCGAGAAACGGCTCGCCACCTGCCTCGGCGGAGATGATGCGAGAGAGCCAGTAGACCTCGTCGGACTTATAATTTGCCCAAGAGATGGCGGCAGGACCGCCTTTCTTGGTCAATTCCACGCGGCTCTCGGCGGCGTTCCAATCCAGCTTAGCGGCAAAGGCCTGCGCCATGGGACGGATCGGTACATAGAGATGACCGCCAAGGTTTCGAACCGTGTCCACGGTGTAGAGATAATGACCGTTGGCGTAGATGTAGTAATCTCCCGTATGCGCGATCAGCGTCAAGGCATCGGTTTGAACGGTCGCGGTGTTTGTCTTGCCGTTCCACGTCACCGTGCAGTTGCCAAACAGATTGGAAAAGCGACGGAGAGGCACGTAGGTCACGCCGTTGATGCGAATGCACTCGCCCTCCAAAACCGTCCTGCCGTTGAGCTCCACGGGCGTCTCGATCGAGCCGGGAGGGAAGGGGACGGGCGTGTCTGCCGATACCCAAAGGCCGCAAACCGATGTAAGCGCCATGCAGAAGAGAAGGAACGCGCAGAGGCGGCGTGTGCGCCTTCGTTTGGTCTTTAAGGATTTCATGAATGGAATCCCCCTTTCGTTGATGGATTTGCGCGGGATGGCAGACCGCGCGGCCATCCAAAGCACATTCCCATTTTACAGGAATTTTACCAAAAAAGCAACCCTCGATATCTTCCAAAAACGCCACACGCACCCAAAAAAGGAAGCGATCTCCATGCCTGTCAAAATCTTCGACAGGACACAAAGAGAACGGTGACAGAAGGACAGGAAGGAGCTACCAAGAAAGGAAACATATGAAGCACTATACACATCTTATCTGGGATTTTAACGGAACGCTGCTCGACGACGTCGAGACCGACCTTTTGGCGGCCAACGAGCTGTTGCGCCGACACGGTCTTCCTCTGCTTGCCGACGTGGAGGCTTACCGCGCCGTGTTTGGGTTTCCCATCGTCGACTATTACCGTCGCATCGGCTTTGATTTTGAGAAAACGCCCTACAACGAGCTGGCCATCGAGTGGGTGGAGATCTACCAAGGGCTCAGCCGCGACATGAAGCTCTACCCAAGCGCACTCCCGTTGCTCCGAGAGGCGAGGGAGATGGGCATTCCGCAGAGCATTCTGTCGGCCACCCACCGCGAGATCCTGGCGGAGCAGGTCAGACAGCTTGGGATCGAGACGTTCTTTGATGAATTGATGGGGCTGGACAACATCCACGCCCACAGCAAGACCGCTCTGGCGGTGGCTTGGAGGGAGCGAAATCCCAACGCACGTCCCCTGTTTTTGGGAGACACCGAGCATGATCTCGACACCGCGAGAGCCATGGGTGCCGATTGCATTCTGGTGGCCGAGGGACACCGACCGCGCGCCGCGTTGGAGGCGGCGGGAGCGTTGACGGTCCTGTCAAGTCTGTCGGAGCTGTCCTTGGATGCTTTTTTTGCATAAATATGCAGAGAATATACCAAGAAATTGACGAGAGAGACAGAAAAGGGGAAAAAAGGGTTGACAAACCCGATCCCTTGGAGTATAATGTGAGATGTAACCCAAAAAAATTTTTATCTTTGGAGGAAACAATCATGAAAAAGATTCTTTCGCTTACCCTTGCGCTGGTCATGTTGCTCGGCTGCTTCGCTCTGGTATCCTGCGGGAACAAACTCGTCAAGATTGGTGTTCAGTCGGGAACCACCGGTGAGAGCTTCATGAAGGGAGACGCCGATTGGGGATTCACCGGTTACAAAAACATCGACACCAAGTCTTACGACAATGCCGCCCTTGCAGTTGAGGACATGAAAAATGGCAACATCAAGTATGTTGTTATCGATGCGGCAGTGGGCAAATCCCTTGCGGCAAACGATCCTGCTATCAAGGTGATCGATTACGCGCTCACCAAAGAAGATTTCGGAATCGGCGTTGACAAGAACCAAGCAGATTTGCTTGCGCAGATCAACAACATTCTTGCTACGAAGAAGGCTGATATTGATGCTTTGTACGCGAAGTATGCGAACGTGAATGATGACAACGCCGCAAACTGGACCGGAACCACGATCGCTTCTGCGCCGTATGATGCAAGTAAGAATCAGCTTGTTGTTGCAACCAACGCAGCATTCGCTCCCTATGAGTTTACGGTTGGAGATAAGTTCGCTGGAATCGACATGGAAATGGCAAAGCTGATCGCAGACGAGCTTGGTATGGAGCTTGTGATTCAGGATATGGCATTTGAGTCGGTTGTTTCCTCGATCGGAAAGAACGGTGTTGACATTGCCATTTCGGGTCTCACCATCAGCCCCGCTCGTGCACAGGTTATCAACTTCTCTAATCCCTACGAGGAGGGGTCTTACCAAATCATTCTTGCAATGAAGGAAGACACCACCTTTGATTCCTGCACCACCGCAGAAGCTGTTCTTGCAAAGCTTGCAGAGTTGAAGTAATATGAGTCGGGTCGAGTGGGAATTATTTTATAAAAAATTCATCACCCAAGAAGGCTACCAAGTCGCACTTGACGGCTTGGTAGCCACTTTGGAGATTGCGGTGTTTGGCCTTCTGATCGGTATTGTGATCGGAACGCTGATCGCTGTTGTCAAGGTCGTTCCAAAGCAAAATTGGTTTGTCAAAGCATTGGCTTGGATTTGTGACATTTATGTTGCCATTTTTCGAGGGACGCCAATGGTTGTACAGCTTTTGATCGGGTGGTTTGTATTGCTTCCGTCGCTTAATCTTCAACTTGAAGCGGTCGTCGTTGCCGTCATCGTGTTTGGAATGAACAGTGGTGCGTACATATCTGAGATCATGCGCAGTGGCATTCAATCAGTTGACGGCGGACAGCTTGAGGCCGCGAGAGCAGTAGGGCTGGGGTATGCTCCCTCCATGCTTAAGGTTGTGATCCCACAGGCGGTAAAGAACATTTTGCCAACTCTTGGAAATGAATTTATTACGTTGATTAAGGAAACGTCGGTCGTAAGCTTTATTGCCGTTGTGGATATCACAAAGGCATTTCGACAGATTGGAGACTCCAATTATAGCTATATCATTCCATATTTAATGTTGGCGTTGGTATACCTTGTGTTGGTTGGGATCATTTCGTTCCTCGTAAAAATCATGGAAAGGAGTCTGAACAAAGTTGATAGACATCGTTGATCTTCGAAAAAGCTTTGGGGATAATCATGTGCTCAAGGGTGTCACAACCACCATCCAAGATGGAGAAAAGGTTGCGGTTATCGGCCCTTCGGGAAGCGGAAAGAGTACGTTCCTCAGATGTATCAACTGTATGGAAGACCCCACGTCAGGTGAGATTATTTTTGAGGGAAAAAACTTGGCGGATCCAAAGGTAGATATCAATTTGAGTCGCCGACATATCGGGATGGTGTTCCAACAGTTTAATTTATTCAATAACAAAACTGTCTTACAGAACATTATGCTTGCTCCTGTTTATATTCGAACGAAGGAAGCCGGAGGGCTTTTTGCAAAAAAGGCTGTCAAGCGTGAGATTTTTGAGCAGGAAAAACAGAGAGCATTGACCCTTCTTCGCCGTATTGGACTTGAAGAGAAGGCCGATGCATACCCCTCCACGCTGTCGGGTGGACAGAAGCAGAGAATCGCCATCGTGCGTGCTCTTGCTATGAATCCCGAGGTAATGCTTTTTGACGAGCCTACAAGCGCGCTTGACCCCGAAATGGTCGGCGAGGTGCTTGATGTTATGAAGGAGCTTGCAAAAGAGGGTATGACCATGGCGGTTGTAACTCACGAAATGGGATTTGCAAAGGAGGTTGCCGACCGCGTTATCTTTATGGACGGCGGTAAGATTGAGGAAATCGGTAC
>JAZSKO010000061.1:0-3063 GCA_045534875.1 Eubacteriales bacterium
AATTCCCCGACCAGTATGCCTTCAAGTACACCACGCTGGACTATACCAGAACGTACAGCCAGTTCCGCGACGATGTGGACACCTTCTGCCGCTCGCTCATCGCCTTGGGCGTGCGCGCGGGACACCACGTGGCAGTTTGGGCATCCAACGTGCCGCAATGGTATATCGCCTTCTGGGCGGCAACCAAGATCGGAGCGGTGCTGGTCACAGTCAACACGGCCTATAAGATCCACGAGGCCGAGTATCTGTTCAAGCAATCCGATACCCACACGCTGATCATGACCGAGGGCTCGAAGGACACCCGCTACGGCGACATCGTTGCCGAGCTTTGCCCCGAGTTGGAGCACACCAAGCCCGGTACGCCCCTGCACGCCAAGAGATTGCCGTTTTTGCGAAATGTCATCACGGTCGGCTTTAAGCAGAAGGGGTGCTTGGAGTGGAACGAGGCCGTGGAGCGCTCCTGTCAGGTCCCCTTGGAGACGGTCTACCGCATGGCGGCGGCCGTGGATAAGGACGACGTGGCCAATATGCAGTACACGTCGGGTACGACCGGCTTCCCCAAGGGCGTCATGCTCACTCACTATAATATCGTTAACAACGGAAAATGCATCGGAGACCGCATGGATCTTTCCACGGCCGATCGCATGATGGTGCAGGTGCCGATGTTCCATTGCTTCGGCATGGTACTGGCCATGACCGCCAGCATGACCCACGGAGCCACTCTGCTTCCCATTCCGTATTTCTCGCCCAAGCCCTCCTTGGCTTGCATCCACAACGAGCATATTACCGCCTTCCACGGCGTGCCGACCATGTTCATCGCACTCTTGGAGCATCCCGACTTCGCCAAGACCGACTTCTCCTATATGCGAACCGGTATCATGGCGGGAAGCCCCTGTCCCATCTCGGTGATGCAGGATGTGGTGAATAAGATGAACATGAAGGAGATCACCATTGTCTACGGACAGACCGAGGCCTCGCCCGGATGCACCATGAGCTCCACCGACGATCCCATCGAGGTTCGCGTGGGAACGGTGGGAAGAGCCCTGCCCGAGATCGAGTGCAAGATCGTCGATCCCGAAACGGGAGAGGATTGCCCCGACAACGTCACAGGCGAGTTTGTGGCCAGAGGCTACAACATCATGAAGGGCTACTACAAGATGCCCGAGGCCACCGCCGCCGCCATCGACGCCGACGGTTGGTTGCATACGGGAGACCTTGCCTGCCGCACCCCGGACGGCAACTTCCGCATCACGGGTCGCTTGAAGGACATGATCATCCGAGGAGGAGAGAACATCTACCCCAAGGAGATCGAGGAGTTTATCTACACCAATCCCAAGGTCAAGGACGTGCAGGTCATCGGCGTGCCGGATGAGCAGTACGGAGAGGAGATCATGGCCTGCGTGATCCTCAAAGATGGAGAGACCATGACCGAGCAGGAGATGAAGGACTTTGTTGCGGCCAGCATGGCACGTCATAAGGTGCCGCGCTATGTGGATTTCGTTGACGAATTCCCGATGAACGTGGCAGGAAAGATCCTGAAATACAAAATGCGCGAGAACGCCATCGAAAAGCTGGGTCTGCAAAAGGCAAGCAAGGTGGTGACGGCGTGAGAAATTCCTGTGACGTGGAGATCATAGACGCGCATTGTCACATCTACCCCGAAAAGATCGCCGCGAAGGCCGCCGCGAGCGTGGGTCGCTTTTACGGAGAGGAGCCTGCCTGCACCGGAACGGTGGAGGAGCTGATGGCGCTCAACCGTGAGGCGGGAATCAACCGCACCGTGGTGCAATCGGTGGCGACCGCGCCGAAGCAGGTGGCAAGCATCAATGCGTTTATCGCAGACGCGGTCGAGAAAAGCGAAGGCAGATTGATTGGATTCGGAACGATGCACCCTGAAAGCACTGACATGGAGGGCGATTTTGCCCACCTGTTGGAGCTTGGCTTGAAGGGTGTGAAGCTCCATCCCGACATTCAGGGCTTCTGCATCGACGATGCGCGCTGTCAGAAAATCTATACCCTATGTGAAAAGGCAGAGATCCCGGTGCTGTTGCATACGGGAGATTACCGCTACGATATGTCCAACCCCAACCGTCTCATTCCCATGCTGGAGGCCTTCCCGCACCTCACCTTTATCGGGGCGCATTTCGGAGGCTGGTCGGTGTGGGAGAGAGCCTGCGAGGAGATGCGCGCGTTTCCCAACCTTTGGGTGGATTGCTCGTCCAGCCTCAGCTACATTCCCCCCGAGACCGCCTTGGAGATCATTCGGCGGTACGGCGCGGAGAGGGTCCTGTTCGGAACCGATTTTCCGCTTCATTCCCCCGTGGACGAGATGCGCCGCTTTGATGCGCTCCCGCTGTCCGATGAGGAAAGACGCGCCATTCTGGGAGGAAACGTCAAGCGTCTTTTGAAGCTTTAAAACAGACCGTTGTCAAGAAAAAGAGAGGAGAGAATGTCATGAACCAATATAGTAAGGATACCGTTTGCGTGCAGGGAGGCTACACCCCCGGAAACGGAGAGCCGAGACAGATCCCGATCGTGCAAAGCACCACCTTTAAGTATGCAACAGGGGATGCGATGGGCGCGCTGTTCGATCTGAAAGCATCGGGCTATTTCTATTCCCGTCTGCAAAATCCCACCTGCGATACGGTGGCAAAAAAGATTTGTGAGTTGGAGGGCGGAACCGCCGCCATGCTGACGGGCTCGGGTCAGGCCGCCTCCTTTTACAGCATCTTCAATATCGCCTCCTGCGGAGACCACGTGGTCTCCTCCTCCACCATCTACGGAGGCACCTTCAACCTGTTCGCCGTGACCATGAAGCGCATGGGCATCGACTTCACCTTCGTTTCGCCCGATTGCACCGAGGAGGAGCTGCAAGCCGCCTTTCGTCCCAACACCAAGGCACTGTTCGGAGAGACCATTGCAAACCCCGCGCTCACGGTGCTGGATATTGAAAAGTTCGCCAAGGTCGCCCCCGCAAACGGCGTTCCCCTGAGCGGGGACAACACCTTCGCGACCCGCGTCAATTGCCGTCCCTTCGAGTAGGAAGCTGATATCGTCACTCAC
>JAZSKO010000111.1:0-2758 GCA_045534875.1 Eubacteriales bacterium
GGCTACGACCCGACTTCCCCACCCAAGCCCCCATCGAGCCGCAAAAGCCCGTCTCCTCGCGCACAGGCCTTTCCGAGACGCTTCTTGCATGGGGCTTGCTCCTTGTGAGCCTGTTCTTTGTGGAGATGCGCGCCTTCTCGAAGCATCCCCTCGGCGTCCTGCTCGCGATGCTGGCGATCTCTCTCGTTGGTTGGATCTATCTGCGTAAGGCGGGCATCCGTCGAAGCCGACAAAGCCTGCTCGGCGGTGTCATCTTTCTGTTGCTCACGCTTTCCTTCTTTACAAACGGAAACGCGGGACTGCGCGGCTGGATCCTATTCCTTCTGCTGCTTTCCATCCCCTTCCGCGCGCTCGACGCCGCGGGGCTCGCCGAGCAGGGGCTCTTCTCCCTTCGCGTCTTCTGGCACGCCCTGCGCTCGCTGATCCTTCTTCCCTTCCGCGGGATCGCGCGCTTCTATTCGTCCCTGTTCAAGTGGGACACCCCCTCGTCGCAAAAGACGGGACGGGCGATCTTGTGGTGTCTGCTCGGTCTTGTCACCGCCCTGATCCCCACCGCCATCATCATCCTTCTTCTCTCCTACGATAAGCTCTTTACCGATATGCTGGGGCAGATCTTCTCCTTCCGTCGGTTCGGTCGCACCCTTCTTTCTCTGATCCTCGCCCCCGCGCTCGCCATGCTCCTGTTCAGCGCACTGCATACGGCGAAGCGAGCCGCCAAGCGAGAGATCCCTCTCCCCGACCGTTCCCCCACGACGGGCTTCCTCCCCTGCGCGCTTCTCTGCGGCGCGGTGACGCCGATCCTGTTGGTCTATATCCTCTTTTTCATCTCACAGATGCCCTACTATCTCTCGGCCTTCACGGGGGTCCTTCCCGATGGGCTGACCTTCGCCGATTACGCCAAGGACGGCTTTTTCCAGCTTTGCGCGGTCTCCGCGATCAACGCCCTGCTCCTGCTCGGATTTTCGCTGTTCATGCAGAAGGGCGGCGCGGCGCGGAATATCTTAAAGACCATCTATTCCTCGATCTTGTCGCTGTTGACGCTGGTTTTGATCGCCACCGCTCTCTCAAAAATGGCACTCTATATCCGCTCCTACGGACTCACGCAAAAGCGCGTCTACGCCTCCTGGCTGATGCTTCTTCTGGCGGCTCTGTTTGTGGCCGCGCTGATCCGTCAGTTCGTGCGTCGCTTCCCCTTGGCTCCCGTCCTTGCCGTAACGATCCTTGTGTTCCTGCTCGTCATCGCGCTGGTGAACGTGGACGGTCTGATCGCCACCTATAACGTCAACGCGTACCTTAGCGGCGCGCTTCCCGAGGTCGACGTTGCCATGCTGCGAGACGAGATCGGCATCTCGGCCGCCCCTGCCTTGGTGAAGCTTGAACAGTCCCTTTCCGCGATCTCCGATCCATCCGCGGAGCAAACCCTTTTGCTTTCGAGCGTTCGCAACACTCTGGACGGTATGCGAAAGACCCTTTCCGAGACCTCGTTCTTCGGTCTTTCTCTCCCCACGATCTTGGCTAAGATCGCTGTGGGTTGATCCCTTCTGTCTGTAACTTTGCAAAATATTTACAATCAAAGAGGAAAAATCTATTGACTTTTTCGCTTTTGTGCGTTATAATGAATGGTAGACAGTGAAAATCGGGTATTGTCTCTTGCAATACCGACGATCACCATTTTTGAGAACAACGGAAAGGATCAGAAAACCATGATGAAAAAATTGCTTGCGCTCCTTCTGGCGCTCCTGACGGTCGCGGCGCTCTCCGCTTGCTCCGATAAGAACGAGCAGAACGAGCTGGAAGGCTTCGAGAAAGAGAACGACGTGATCTACACCTCCGTCACCATCGGAACCGATGTTTTTCAGTTTGAGATCTTGGACGCGCAGAACGTTGTGATCACCGGCTACTCCGGTGTGCAGACCCTGCACGCGATCACCATTCCCCAAACCGTGAAGACCGGTATCAGCGATTCCTCGGTTCGAAACGTTGCCGCCATCGGTGACAACGCCTTTTCCGCTGTTTCCTCCATTACATCCGTTGTGATCCCCGAGGGCGTGGAAACCATTGGCTCGCAGGCCTTCTCCGATTGCTTGCAGCTGACCTCCGTGACCCTGCCCGCTTCCTTGAAGTCCATCGGCAACGCCGCCTTCTATAACTGCGGTCTGACCGCGATCTCCTTCCCCGAGAATTCGGCTCTCACCTCTCTCCCCGAGAGCGCATTCAGCAAGTGCATGAGCCTGACCGAGGTCACCATCCCCGGTCACATCAAGACCATTGGCAGATGCGCCTTCTACGGTTGCGAGAACATCGCCAAGATCGTGATTTCCGAGGGTGTGGAGACCATTGAGAAGCAGGCCTTCCAGAAGACCTACGCGCTGGCCGACCTCGAGCTTCCCTCCACCTTCACCAACACCGATCCCCTCGAGGATCTCGTGTTCTCCGGTAGTGAGGTGCTCTACCGCGATCACATCGTTTGCAACGGTGACGCCGCTAAGGCTTACGCCGATAAAATGCCCATCGAGGCTACCAATCCCAATCCTCCCGTTGAGGAGGCTTGATGGGAAAGACCTTGGAGGGGGAAAGACCTTGGAGGAAAGACCCCTTCTTCGGAAAGAAGGGGTCTCCCCTCCAAACCTCCCCTCTACCAAGAACCTCAAACAGGGCATCCATCAAATCTTGATGGATGCCCTGTTTGAGTCTTGTTTCGAGGTAGGTGTTATTTTTTAGTGGGTACGGCTACGCGTTTTTGCTTTCTACAAAGTCT
>JAZSKO010000190.1:0-3001 GCA_045534875.1 Eubacteriales bacterium
GAATGATCGAAAGAACCAATCGCAAATTGCCGTTGATCAATTCTTGACGTGCTTGCTGATCGCCACTGTGAGCCAAAATCAACAGATTACGCTTTTCCTCATCGGTCAGCACCTTGAGCTTCGCCGTATTTACACCGCATATTTCAACTTTATTATAATACATTTTTATAACCCCGTTTCCGCGTTTCCAAAAAAAGTATTGCCGAACGTCAAGGGACATTATTCATGGGATAAAATGACAAATGCGGATGTTTGAAAAAGGGAAAAAGAAATCTTCAAAAAAATTTGGAAAAGGGGTTGATTTTCGCGTCAAACTGTGCTATAATAGTGCACGTTCCGATGGAAGCATAGCTCAGTTGGTTAGAGCGCACGGTTCACATCCGTGAGGTCGAGAGTTCGAGTCTCCCTGTTTCCACCATCGGCAAGCATCTCTGCTTGCCGTTTTTTATGTCAAAAAACGAAAGGAGCACTCTCCTATGGGAAAATTTGAGGGGATCCTGATCTGCACCGATCTGGACGGTACACTCTTGCGAAATGACAAAACGGTTTCTCGGGAAAATCTGGAAGCCATCGAATATTTTAAGTCCGAGGGAGGCTATTTTACCTTTGTAACGGGTAGAATGCCGTGCTCGGCGACAAGGATCTTGGAAACGGTAAAGCCCAACGCGCCCATCGGTTGCATCAACGGAGGCGGCGTGTTCGATCACAGAACGGGACAGTATCTCTGGAAACGACCGATTTCAAGGGATGTTTTGGAGATGGTGGAGTACGTGGATCATACCTGCCTTGGCGTGGGGATCCAGGTGAACACCTTTGACACCATCTATTTTGCGAAGGATAATTCGGCCATGGAGCTTTTTCGGGAGCAAACGAATGCGCCCAACCTCGTCTGCCACTACCGCGAGGTGGAGGGCGACTTGGCAAAGATCGTGTTTGGCGACCGAACGCCCGGCGCAATCCCGAGGCTGGATGCGGCCTTGAAGTGCCACCCGATGGCCGATCGCTTCGACCTGATCAGCTCGGATCCCATGCTCTATGAGATCCTGCCGAAGGGAAGCAACAAGGGCGTGGTGTTGCCCAAGCTCGCCGAGATCTTGTCGATCGATCCCGCGGGGATCATTGCCGTGGGCGATTACAGCAACGACGTGGAGATGATCCGAGCCGCCGCCATGGGAATTGCGGTCGCCAATGCCACCGAGGATGCCAAGGCTGTCGCCAAGCACATCACCGTGAGCAATCAGGAGCACGCCATCGCGCGGATCATTTCGGACATCGAGTCGGGAAGCATTCGCCTCGATCTCGCAAGATAAGACAACAAAAAACGGTCTTCCTCCGAATGGGGAAGGCCGTTTTCTCGTTTTTATCGGATTTATTGGATGATACCGCCACCCACAACGGTCTCTCCATCATACAGAACAGCGGATTGCCCCTTGGTAATGGCGCGTTGCGGTTGGTCAAAGACGATTTCAAGCGTATCCTCGTCGGTCTGTCGCACGGTAGCTGGCGCGCCCTCATGACGGTAGCGGATCTTGACCGAAAGGCGAGTGTCACCGTCGAGGCGTGATGCGGCGATCAGGTTCAGATGGCGAACGGTGAGACGCGAGGCAAACAATTCCTCCGAGCGACAAAGGGTGACGCGATTTTGTACAGCGTCGATCTCCTTGACGTAAAGCGGCTCGGGCAATACCAGTCCCAGTCCCTTTTTCTGCCCGACAGTGTAGCGAATGATCCCCTTGTGCTGTCCCAGAACGCGTCCCTCGGTGTCAACAAAATCACCGGGAGGATAGGACTTTTCGCGGTACTTTTCGACAAATTCCGCATATTTTCCGTTCGGAACGAAGCAAATGTCTTGGCTGTCGCGCTTGTGCGCCGTCACCAATCCGTTGGCAAGCGCGAGCTCGCGAACCTCTTGCTTGGAGAGAGAACCAAGCGGAAAACGGGTGCGCGCGAGCTGCTCCTGCGTCAAGGACCAGAGAAAATAGCTTTGATCCTTGGTGGGATCTGCCGCGCGGAGCAAAAGAGAGCGATCGGATGCGGGATCGTGACGGATGCGCGCGTAGTGACCTGTCGCGAGAAGGGAGCAACCAAGAAGGCGGGCATCCTCATACAACCGTTCAAATTTCAGGTAACGGTTGCAATCCACGCAAGGGTTTGGCGTCTGACCGTTTTCGTAGGCGGTGACGAAACGCTCGATCACCTCGGCGGCAAAGGCATCCGCGTGATCCAATACGTGAAAGGGGATTCCCAAGCGACGGGCGACCTGCTCGGCGTCCTGCACGTCTGAAAGAGAGCCGCAGAGAGGCTCGTCGGGGGTGGATTTGTGAAGGAGCATCGTCGCGCCAATGCAATCGTAACCGTTTTGTTGCAGTAAAAGCGCCGCCACGCTGGAATCCACGCCGCCGCTCAACCCGATCAGCACGCTGTTTTTTGGTCGTGTTTCCATGTTTTTGCTCCTTTCCCATGCATTTGTATCCTCATTATACAACGGATCGCTCGGTTTGTCAAGTCTCAATTCCTGCTTGAACTGCCGCATTTTTCAGCGGTTTGATCGCTTTAACGCAGTGCATACTGATAAAAAACGGCGAAAGAAGGAGAAAAGCAATGAAACGAACGAACAAAAGACGCAGGATAAGCGTGTGTCTGGCGATCCTGTCGCTCCTTGGCGCGCTTTGCGTTCCCGTCAAGGCGGCGCAGAAAAGCTACCAATGGTATTGCGCCCATGTAAAGGATCATCAAAGACCGACCGTCGCGCCGGAATTAGCTTTTATTGAGGATCTGGGAGGATATTATATCGACCGCCACCACACATCCCCCGATGACACGGACAAGGTGATGTACCTCACCTTCGACGCAGGCTACGAGAACGGAAACGTGGCGAAGATCTTGGACGTAATGCAACAGGAGCAGGTGACGGGTGCGTTTTTTATTTTGGGGAATCTGATCCGCCACGATCCCGACCTAGTTCGACGCATGGGGGGCGAGGGGCATACCGTTTGCAACC
>JAZSKO010000032.1:0-3722 GCA_045534875.1 Eubacteriales bacterium
GGTCATGATGCTGGCGCGCTTCATGTCAAGGCATGAGGATAAGATCCGCTTGCCCTACATGAGAGGGGAGAGCTTCCGTTACGGCATCCTCTATCCTGTACTTATGATCGGGGGAGTGGGGCTCCTCGTGGCGGCGGAAAGACACCTTTCGGGACTGATTATTATTGGCACGTTGGGACTTTCCATTATGTTCATGGGCGGGGCAAAGCTGAGATGGATGGGACTGATCCTTTTGTTGGGTGCTTGCCTTGTGTGCGGCGTGCTTCTCGTGTCCGACTACGCGCAGGCGAGAGTGGACACGTGGATCCACATCGACCAAGCCGACCCGCTTGGAAGCGCATGGCAGACCCTGCAAGGGCTGATGGCGATTGGCTCGGGGGGGCTGTTCGGTGTGGGACTTGGGAACAGCCGACAAAAATTCGGATACGTTTCCCAACCGCAAAATGACTTTATCTTTACCATCATTTGTGAGGAGCTTGGCTTCTTCGGCGCATTCCTGGTGATCGCGTTGTTCCTTCTGTTCGTTTGGCGAGGCTTCCGCATCGCTCGACACGCGCCCAACACCTTCTGTGCGCTGGTTGCCTACGGACTTACCTTCAAGGTTGGCTTGCAGGTGGTCCTCAACCTCGCGGTGGTCACCAATTCCATGCCCAACACGGGCATCTCACTACCGTTTTTCAGCTACGGCGGTACATCGCTGATCTTGCAGATCGTGGAGGTCGGCATCATCTTGGCTATCTCGCGTTACAGCTCCCATCAAAAGCTGTAACCGAGACAACAAAAACAAAAAAGAAAGGAAGGCGGCTATGAAAACGCTACGCACCCGCTATTTTAAGATCACCCTGTTCACCGTTTTAGGTCTTTCTGCGCTCTTTCTCGGTTTTCTGCTTCTCTTTGGCAGACGGCTTGCCGTGAGCAATCTGTCGGGCGTGGCAAGTCCGCTTCTGGCCGTGTTCGCCTTGGCGACGGCGAGCTTTCTGGCCTTCTGCTTCCTTCCGTACTTTCGCGGAGACCGCAGATGGTACGCCATCTCGGGAGTGCTCACGCTGGTCTTCTGCTTCGGCGCGGCTCTGCTTTGGCAGGCCACGGGAACGGTGGTGACGGTATGAGAGTGCTTCTCACGGGAGGCGGCACGGCAGGACATATCAATCCGGCTCTCGCCATTGCCGAGATCATACAACGCAACGCCCCCGGCTCACAGATCGCCTTTGTGGGGATCCGAGGAGGGAAGGAGGAGGAGCTTGTTCCACGCGAGGGATATCCCCTCCACTACGTACAATCCAAGGGAATTGCCGGCTCACCGATCCAACGCATCAAGGCGATGTGGCTCGCGCTTCGCTCTCCGAAAGCAAAGCAGACCCAACAGATCTTGGATGACTTTCAACCCGATATCGTCATCGGTACAGGCGGCTACGCCTGCTGGCCCATCCTTTGCGCGGCGGCGAACCGAGGGATTCCGACGGCAGTTCACGAATCAAATGCTGCCCCCGGAAAGGCGGTCAAGCAGCTGCAATGGAAGGTGGATCGTGTTTGGATCAATTTTGAGAGGACAGCAAAGAAGCTGTGCGTCAAGCGGCGCGTGATTCGCGTGGGGAATCCCCTGCGAGGCGGCTTTGGCGCTTGCTCCAAGAGCGAGGCAAGACAAAAGCTCGGCATCCCTGAGGACGTGTTCTATCTGCTTTCCTACGGCGGAAGCCTTGGCGCGGAGGGAGTCAATGCGGCGGTGCTGGAGCTGATGCGAGACGTCTCCTCCCAAACACCGAATATGCGCCATCTGCACGCGTCGGGTAAGCGAGACGGGGCGGCAACAACGGCGCGCTTTGCCGAGCTTGGGCTGACGGGATCGCAGGGCTGTATCCTCACCGAGTATATCTACGACATGCCGCTTCAAATGGCGGCGGCAGATCTTGTGATCGCGCGAGCAGGGGCCATGACCCTGTCCGAGCTGGCAAGAATGCGAAAGCCGTCGATCCTCATCCCCTCGCCCTACGTTCCCGACGACCATCAAACGAAAAACGCCAGAGCCCTCTCGGATGTTGGCGCGGCGATCCTGCTTCCGGAGGCGACGTTGCCAAACGGTAGTCTTACAGATGCCGTAAAGGCGCTGTTGGAGCATCCCGAGCGACTTCGCGAGATGGAGGAGCGTCTGACAGGCTTTGACGATGTCGACGCCAATCGCGTCATTTGGGAGCAGATCAAGGAACTGACGACATAAACGGGAGACATCTCCCGATACAAGAAAAAAGAAGGACGGAAATAAACAGATGCAAGAGCAAACGAGAACCGCCCCCGTGGGAAGACCCGAACGGGCGGCTTGGACGAGAAAGCAAAACAGAAAGCTGCGCTTTTTGAGAGGAAGTATGCTCGTGGTTGGCGTGATCGCGCTCCTTTTGGGGCTTTTGCTGGTCATTTTGCCGAGCATTCGGATCAAGAGCATCGAGGTCGTGGGAAACACGGTCACGCCCACAGAGGAGATCCTTTTGGCGTCGGGCGTTGAGGTGGGAGACCAGATCGTGGGGCTCGATCTGCACGCGGTCATGGCGAGCATCCAGAGCAAATATCCCGTACAGGTCAAGCTGACGCTTACCATGTCGAAGCTCACCATTGAGATCACCGAGAGAGAGGCGCTCTGCGTCCCTTACGGAGACCGTTGGTTCTCGCTGGATCGCAACCTTGAGGTGGTTGCGGTCGGCGAGAGCGAGGAGGATTTTCAAGGTGTTCTTCGGGTCAAGCTCCCCGCGATCGAGGGAATGGCCGTGGGACAGAAGGTGGTCTTTTGCAACAAGGATACCGACCGATCCTACATCACCGAGGTCTTGGATTGGCTCGATGAGGCGGGCCTGACCGACCGCGTGGATCTGCTTGATGTTTCGGAGAAATATCACGTGTCGTATATTCTCGACGGAAGCACGCAGATCGTGCTCGGAAGCGTGAAGGATCTTGGCTTGAAGCAGAGCTTGGCAGAGCGGATCTTGGAGGGGAAGGAGCTTGGCAAGGGAGGCGCGATCGTCGACGTTTCCAATACCGAGCGATCCACCTATCGCCCTGTCGAGGCGGTCGAGCTATTGGGTAAAAAGAACGCATAAGCAGAGACGGTCACCCCCCGAGGGAATCGTCTCCGTTTTTGTCTTTCGAATTGTCAAAAAAAGTCAAATCAGACAAAAAATGGAAGGTAGAACCAAAAGAATGAGAAATAAATGTAAATTTTCAAAAAAAATTCAAAAAACATCTTGAAAAAAAGAGGAAAACATAGTATGATAGTATATATAAATGTTATTTGGCGCGATCGCGCGTCACGGATCACGTAAAAACGATTTTTTAGAAAGCTTGGGAGGAAAAGAACATGACGTTTGAACATGACGACAGTCTGGAATGCGGCGTGAACATTAAAGTGATCGGAGTTGGAGGTGGCGGAAACAACGCCGTAAACCGCATGATCACCACGAATATCCGCGGAGTGGAGTTTGTTTCGGTGAATACCGACAGACAGGCCCTCAGAAAATCCGAAGCTCCCACTCAGCTCGTGATCGGTGAGAAGATCACAAAGGGCTTTGGAGCAGGTGCAAATCCCCAGATCGGCGCGCGCGCGGCAGAGGAATCCATCGAGGATATCCGTATGCTGCTGGACGGAACCGACATGGTGTTTGTTACGGCAGGTATGGGAGGCGGTACCGGAACGGGAAGTCGGAGGCCAAGCGGTCTTAGGAAGACAAAAGCTCCTG
>JAZSKO010000166.1:0-5072 GCA_045534875.1 Eubacteriales bacterium
GGCCAAGCGGTCTTAGGAAGACAAAAGCTCCTGACAACTCCTTGGCTCACAGAACGACATGGCTACGATCCGACTTCATTGGGAGCGGCAACTTGCCGCGAAGGGGTCTCCCCTCCAAGGTCTCCCCCCATAAACACTTGACAAATGGGAGAAAGTGTGGTATGATATAGGTACTGTATGAGACCGTTTTTTCGGGCAGGCGTTTTGAAGTGCGGTTGCTCGGCTTTGCGAAAATCATATCGAACGCGACCTCATCCTCCTCGGCGTGCGTGATCGAAGGCGGAAGGAGGTCACTTTCTGCTTGCCAAAAAGCAGATGAACCAACCGAAAACCAAATCAGAAAGGAACTGTATGAAAGAAAAAAAGCAAGAGACACGGACGCCGCGAGGCAGGGCGTCAAAGAAAGCACCCGTCAAGAAGAAAAAGCCGACGGGTAAGATCCGCATCATTCCTCTCGGGGGACTTGGCGAGATCGGCAAGAACATGACAGTGATCGAATATGAGAACGACATGATCGTGATCGACTGCGGTCTTGGCTTTCCCGAGGAGGATATGCCGGGCATTGATCTGGTGATCCCCGACATCACCTATCTGGAAGCCAACCGCGAAAAGCTCCGCGGGATCGTGCTGACGCACGGTCACGAGGATCACATCGGTGCGATCCCGTATCTGCTCCGCACGCTCAATCCCCCGATCTACGGCACAGCCCTGACCATCGGGATCATCAAAAACAAATTGGAGGAGCACGTCCTGCAATGGACGCCGAACCTCCACGTCGTCAAGGCGGGCGACACGGTCGCGCTCGGTGAGATCGCGGCGGAGTTTATCCACGTCAACCACTCGATCGCCGACGCCTGCGCCATCGCGGTACACACCCCCTTGGGAACGGTGGTCCATTCGGGAGACTTCAAGCTCGACACCTCCCCCATCGACGGCGACATGATGGACATTGTCCGTCTGGGAGAATTGGGACGCGAGGGGGTCTTGATGCTGCTGTGTGAATCCACCAACGCCGAGCGTCCGGGGCATACGCCGTCCGAGAAGAACGTGGGCGCGTCGCTGGAATATATCTTCTCCACCCACAAGCAAAAGCGCATCATCATTGCCACCTTCTCCTCGAACGTCCATCGCGTACAGCAGATCATCAACACCAGCGCCCGTCATCGCCGCAAGGTGGCCATCACGGGACGCAGTATGCTCAATATCGTCAGCGCGGCCACCGAGCTTGGCTACATGAAGGTGCCAAAGGGTGTGCTGATCGACATCAATGAGATCAAAAAATACAAGCCGGGCGAGGTCACGCTCATCACAACGGGAAGCCAAGGAGAGCCGATGTCCGCGCTCTACCGCATGGCCTTCGCGGATCACTCGCAGGTCACGCTCGATGCCAACGACTTGGTGGTCTTTTCGGCAAGCGCCATCCCCGGCAACGAAAAGCTGGTGGGACGCATCATCAACGAGCTTTCCCGCCGCGAGGTGGAGGTGCTTCACGACGCCGTGGTGGAGGTCCACGTATCGGGACACGCCTGCCAAGAGGAATTGAAGCTGCTCCATGCGCTGGTCAAGCCGCGCTATTTCATGCCCGTACACGGCGAAAACCGTCACCTGTCGGCAAACCGTGAGCTGGCGAAGTTCATGGGAATGAAGAGCGAAACTATCTTCCTCTCCGAGATCGGACGCGTGCTGGAGATCGACGAAAACGGCGCGCGCTGGGGCGGTACCGTTCCTGCGGGGAAGGTGCTGGTCGACGGTTACGGCGTTGGCGATGTTGGAAACATCGTGTTGCGTGACCGCCGTCATCTGGCGCAGGATGGCCTGATCGTGGTGGTGGCGACCGTGGATATGGATTCGCACCAGCTTCTCTCGGGTCCCGATATCGTTTCGCGCGGATTCGTCTATGTGCGCGAGGCGGAGGAATTGATGGACGAGGTCAAGCAGATCGCGGAGGAGACCATCCTCGACGTCCTCGACGATTGGGACACCGTGGACAGAATGTATCTCAAAAAGCGTCTGCGCGACGATCTGACCAAGTTCCTTTACAGCAAGACCAAGCGCAAGCCCATGATCCTGCCTGTCATCATGAATCTCTGACGGTATTGAAAAAGCCGCTATCTACCATAAAAGGAAGCGAAAAAGCATACCGTTGTGTGAGTTTTATTGATTTGTTCATATCGTAGACACAGAATACTCACAAAAGAAAGGTATAATAGGGTCATCTGTGGCAAGTCGCGGCTTGTCACGTGACCCAAAGAAAAATTTAGAAAAAAGGGGACACCCACAATGGGAAAAGGAAGCAGAAACAGATTAACTCACAAGGCTGAGCCGCAAAAGGTACAGCCCAAGAAAAAGGTCAAGAAGTACCGCCGTCCGCTCTCGCGCGCGGCCAAGACCGTGATCGGCTCCTGCGTGTGCGTGGTGATGGTGCTTGCCATCGTCTTCGTTTCGCTGAGCAGCGCGGGAACCTTCAAGAGAGCCAACATCCTCATCAAGAGCCGCAACAATACCTACGATCTCAACCAGCAGATGGCCACCTACCTCGTGTGGGACGCCCTGCAATACACGGGAAGCTACCTGTGGAACTACCTCTCCACCGACGATAAGTCGGCACTCTCGGCGCAGGGCATCTCCTCCGCCTCCGACTATGCGCTCTCCTATGCTATGTCGGGCGTGCAGGGCTCGCTCCTCACCAGCATCAACGGAAATGCCGATATGCTCAAAGAGTTCGTGGCCGTTTGTGACCTCGGCGCGGAGCAGGGCGTGACCCTCTCCAAGGACGAGAAAAAGCAGGCGAGAGACGACATCCAGGAGTATTTCGAGGATCTGGCGGCAGATCTGAACATCTCGGCCAACGCCTTCATTAAATACTACATCGGCTCGAACGTCAAGATGCGCGACATCAAGGATGCCGCCGAGCTCCAAGCCTTCTACTCCAAGGTCATGGAAAAGAAGGAGGCCGAGGTGGAGGATTCCATCACCGACGCCATCCTGGAAAACTACCGCGACACCAACCTCGCCACCTTCTACTCCACCGATTACCTCGTGGAGGCAACCGAGGACACCGAGCTGCGTGACGCCCTTCTGGCGGCTACCTCGGTCAACGCCTTCAAGACCGTGATCGCCACCAACAACTTCAACGAAAACTACAAGTCGGTCTTCAATAAGCGCGGCACCTCGATCCACACCCAAGCCGAGGAGCTTTTGAACGCGCTGAAAAACAAGACCACGGCCGACGAGCTGAACGCCGCTCTGACGGAGAAGGAGCTGACCGCAAAGGAATACACCGCCGACGAGATCAAGGCCATCAGCGACAGCCTCAAGAACTGGATGTTCGACGCGTCCAGAGTCGCCTATGACTCCAACACCGTTTCCACCAAGGATGCCATCTACGTGGTCGTCCTCTCCACCAAGCCTGCCGATAACAAGGTGAGTGCCGCCATGAAGGCGTTTACGTTGGATGAGGGCGAGAGCTACGGGGAGGGAGACGCAGCCGATCCCGCCTTCAAGACCAACCTGCTCAACACCCTGCTGAACAACCTCGAGCTTCTTGATTCCACCGAGGGCATGAAGCTCTACACCGACACCGAGGATGAAACGATCAAGAGCATGATCGCCGATCTCGAAACGCTGATGACGAAGGCCATCCCCGCCGTCAAGACCCAGAACTATCAGGCAGAGCCCGCCGCCGACAGCTTCCAGGATTGGATGTTCGATAAGGACAGCGTGCAGAGCCCCGTAGCGGCAGGCGCAACCAAGGAGTTCTCCACCACCAAGGATAACGTCACCACCTATTCGGTCTACTATATCGTAGAGCCCATGAAGTACGACACCGATCCGCTGGTCAAGGGCGGTTATATCAAGTTTGAGGACAATGCCGGCAAGGAGCATGAGACGCTCGCCGCTGAGTTCCTCGCGACCCTCACGGGTCTGACGGGCGACCAGCTTGCCGCCAAGTTCACCTCCAACGTCGACGCCGTCACCGGATCTGCGCTGGATGCCGATTCGATCAAGGACGCAGACGTCAAGGATTGGCTCTTTGATCCCGCGCGCGTGGCGAACGAGATCACCTCCAAAACGGTCGCAAACACGGCCGAGGAGGGCAAGCCCGACAATTCCTACACCTACGTTGCCTACTATCTCGACAGCACCCCCACCTGGAAGAACACCGCGCATTCGGCCTACTCGAACAAGGAGCTGACCGATTGGGTGAAGGGTCTGATCACCGACTACACCCTGCAAGGAACCAAGTTCATCAAGGACAAGGTCGAGACAAAGAACGAGGACACGCAGACCGCGTAAAAAAACAACCGCAGAATGGCATGGGGCGCGCTCCGTGCCATTTTGCCGATTATGGCATATACTGCTACCGATTGCCCCTCCAAAGAAACCGATTAAAAGGAAGCGTGAACGACATGATACTCAACCAAAAGCAAACCACCGTTGCCTACCGTTGCCCCCATTGCGGCGCAGGCGTGATGAGCGTGCTGGGGCTTTTCAACCTCACGGCCGACATGATCAAGCTCAAATGCGATTGCAAGGGAAGCGAGATGACCGTGGTGTACGGCAAGGACGGAAACATCCGTCTCTCCGTCCCCTGCGTCACCTGCGCCAATCCCCACCATTTCACCGTAAAGAAGAGCCTGTTCTTCGAAAAGGAGCTGTTCGCGTTGCCCTGTCCCTATTCCAACCTCAACGTCGCGCTCACGGGGGAGACCGAGCTGGTCAAGGCAGAGCTGGCGAGAGGCGAGCTGGAGCTTTTGGATCTGATGGAGCAGAGCGGCTTGGATGTCTCCGAGGCCGCCCGTCGCGAGGCGGAGGAGCTGACCGATCCGCAGATCCTCGACATCGTTCTGTTCGTCATTCACGATATGGACGCCGAGGGGAAGATCCATTGCAAGTGCGAGCATCCGAGCGAGGATCGCGAGTTTCAGGTCACCATCACCGACGAGGGCGTGCGCGTTTGCTGCCAGACGTGCGGCGCAGAGCGCCTGATCCCCACCGATTCGCGCCTGAGCGCCCACGCCTTCCTCAACGCCGACGCGATCTGGCTGGAATAAACCACCCCCACCGTCAAC
>JAZSKO010000123.1:0-3451 GCA_045534875.1 Eubacteriales bacterium
CCCACCGTCAACACCCCGTCAAACGGGCGAGCCGTCTCACCCACATATACCATCTTGCAAAAAAAGGAGAGGATCGGCTTTTTCGCAACACGTACCGCATAAGGAAAATTCCCCAAGAAAAAACACCGCCCGAAAAGAGCCGTTTTCGGGCAGTCAGTCAAAAATCAAAAACCTACATACGGTCGCAAACAGCAGGTCTGTTCGCCGAAAATCGGCAGGCCTGCTGTCGCGTTTTCCTGCAAACGGTATGTAAATAGCCCTTTTTTTGCCCACCGAAGCGGTTTTTGGCAAAAAAATCGCAAAAAATCACGTGAAAAATGCGAAATGCTGTTGACAATGTTTTTTGGGTGTGCTATAATATAACAGGATATCAATATCCTGAGGGGAGTGTTTGTCGTCCCCCCGTGCGCCCCAGAGGCGCAACATTTTCGAAGGGAAAGGTTGATGTGACATGAAAGATCAACGCACAAAGTCCGAAAAAAGACCGATCCTGAGAGTCCTCACAGCGATCCTGCTGATGCTCACTCTCACGGTCATTGGTCTGACGGTCTCGGTCGCTGCCGACGCGCAGACTACCCTGACGGTCAAGGAAAGCAATCTGTCCTTTGCAGATTCCGGTCTGGTAAAGGAAGGCGATGCTTACACAAAAACATATGACGGAAAGGATGTCGTGGCTCTCTCGATCGCCAACACCGACGGCATTGGCTTTGCGGCCGGGGACGACGTAACGCTCGCCGTTGCCTCTGCAAAGTTCAATGACGCAAACGTGGCATCGGCATACGAGATCATCGTGAAGTTCACGCTGTCCGGTAAGGACGCGTACAAGTACGCGCTTCCTGCGGATCTGCGTCTCTCCGCAAAGATCCTGCCCGCGACCGTAGAGTGGAACGGAGAAGCCTCCGCTACCATTACATACGATCCCACCGTTAAGTCCTATACCATCGCGCCCTCTCTCCTGGGCGACACGGTTCCCGCCCTCAAGCCCATCACCGGCTTGGAGACCGAGATCGCGGCTCTTGCTCCCTCGGTCACCTTCGTCAATGCGTTGAACGCCGTTTCCGCGAGCGCAACGCCTTACGACACGCAGGCATCCGTGGATCTGGGCAACGCGAACTTCAAGGCAGCGCCCCTGCCCGTGAAGGTCACCGTGAATCCCATCGAGATCACCGACATCGTCTGGACGGGCGAAACCACCCTCACCTATGGCGATAAGATCAACGTCACCGCAACCGCAACCGTTGGAAATCTTTCCTATAATGTATTGAAGGTTGTTTGCACCGACGAGGGCTTCGCAGCAGGCAACGCCGGCTCCTATACGCTGGTGGCTGAGCTGATCGACACCGTTAACTACAAGTTTAAGGAAGGCAGCGACGGTCCCGCCAAAAACAAGGCGCTCACCATCCTGCCCAAGAAGTACACCGTTTCCATGAGCGATATCACCGTGATCGGCGATGGCAAGACCGCCTACCGCATCACCGTGGACGGCGACCTCCCCGAGGCCGTGAAGAAGCTCATCACCTACACCGTGAACGGTGAGGCCTTCAACGGAACCACCGCCTTCGGTGCCATGACCGTCAAGGCAACCCTGCCCAGCGGCAACTACTCCTTCGACACCGAGGACAGCACGGGCGTGACCGAGCTGGAGGCGACCCTGACCGTGAACCGTCAGGAGAAGCTGATCCCCGTTGTGGATGAGTCAGGCAACACCGTTGGAAGCATCATCCTCGTTAACCGCGAGGGCTTCTCGGATAGCATCACCGCCACCGCTGTGGCTGTGGAGGCATATCCTTCCATCACCCGCGCAACCCGTCTCTCGCAGGCATTCAAGATCGTGCTGGTCGGCGCTGAGGAAGGCCAGACCTTCTCGATCCTGATCCCCTTGGAGACCGAGCTGTATCACCTGCGCGCCGATGATCTGACGCTCGACACGCTTTGCGTCTACGAGAGCGCAACCAAGTCGCTCCGTCCCGCATCGCAGGCCGGCAAGGGCTTCTCCGTGGTACTCGGAGACGGCTACTACCTGCTGAGCGGTCTGAACAACGGCGGCGAGATCACCTTCGTGATCGCACCCGATTATCACACTCCCTTCTTTGAGACCGCAATCGGAATCGTTCTGATCGTTCTGCTTGTGCTGGCATTCTTCGTCATGCTGTTCTACATCGGTATGATCCTCCGCCGCGCACTGGATACCAGAGAGAACCCCGTTCTGGTCATGGATACCGAGGGCGTGCTTCCCGAGGAGCAACCCGTCGAGACCGAGGAGCCCGATGCCGACGAGTTCATCGAGGAAAAGGTGGACGAGATCGCAGAGGAGCTCGAGGCCGAGGAAGAAGAGGTCGTTGTCGAGGAAGAGGTCGTCGAGGAAGAAGACACCACCGTGGCCGACGAGCTTGCCGAAAGCGTTGCCGAGGAGCTTGCCGAGACCGTGGAGGCAGAAGACGAGCAACCCGTCGAGGAGGCCGAGGTCGAGGAGGCCGCTACCGAGGCAATGGATGCGGCTCTTAACGAGTCTGCCGACGCCGAGGATGCCGTTGAGATCGACGAGGATGAGGACGATGACGCCGTCGAGACGCTTGCCGTTGTCGACGAGGACGAGGATGACGATTCCTTCTCCTTCGCTGTCGGAGCCGATCCCAGCACCTTCATTGATGTTAAGGAATATCCTGAGATCTATCAGGAGTACCTCGAAAGAGAGGCTCGCGGCGAGATCCACGTTGTCTCCCGTTACAAGAAGAGCTTTACCTCCAAGCTCGCTCAGTCCTTGGGCAATGTTCAGGACTACTACTCCGCTATCAAGAACGCGCTGCTCTCCTTCAAGGGTGTTAAGGGCCGCGTGAGCTGGAACTACGAGGCGTTCAATAAGGGACGCGTACACGTCGCAAAGATCGATGCCAAGTCCAAGAGCCTGTACCTCTACCTGGCAATTGATCCCGCCGTTCTGGAAGGAACGAAGTACGGCTTCGTGGATGTTTCCTCCAAGAAGAAGTACGCTACCACGCCTTGCCTCATGAAGATCCGCGGCGACCGCAAGTTCAAGCATGCTCTTGAACTGATCGAGATGCTCTGCGGCTCTCAGATGGAGCTTGTTAAGCTCGAGACCGAGGAGGTCGATTACAGAGTTCCTCGTTACACCATGGACGAGATGATCGAGCAGGGAATCCTCAAGCACTACGCCGGCTACATCGTCCTCGACCCCACCACCGAGCCCACCGAGGAGGAGATCCCCGCAGAGGCTACCGAGGAGGTCGTTGAGGAGGCTGCTGTTGCAGAGGTCGCTACCGAGGAGACGGTCGCTGAGACCGCCGACGAGACGGTTGCTGAGGAAGCACCCGTCGAGGAGGAAGCGATCCCCGCCGACGCTGACGCTACCGAGGCTCCTACTGAGGAGTAAGGAAGACCTTGGAGGGGGATAAGACCTTGGGGAGAAAGGACCCTTCTTAGGAAAGAAGGG
>JAZSKO010000103.1:0-13808 GCA_045534875.1 Eubacteriales bacterium
GGTGCTGGGATGCTTGCCCTTCGCCTTTTCGCTCCTCTTTGGGCTGGTCGGATGGCTTTTGCGAGAGACCACCCTGCCGTTTTCCTATTTCTACCGCGCCGTCGAGCGAGACG
The DNA here is from genome assembly GCA_045534875.1 of Eubacteriales bacterium. GTDB lineage: Bacteria > Bacillota > Clostridia > Oscillospirales > CAG-272 > UMGS1865. The sequence continues at coordinate 114 of JAZSKO010000103.1, forward strand.
GAACGGGCTTTTCGATCGCGTCTCCCTCGACGTGGTTGCCGGATCTTGTGTTTGTCCTGCTTCTCGCCCTGATCCTCTTGGATCTTCGCTTCGCCATCGAGGACACGCGCCTCTATGGGATCGCCTTCTTGCTTTTGGGCGTCGGCGCGGCCACACGCATCGCCATGGGGCTCTCCCCCACCGTTTGGGCATCGGGCAGACGGACCTGCATCTTCCTCTACGTTGCCGTGGATCTGGTGCTCGGCTTCCTGCTTTGCCGACTGCTTCGCGCGCGAACAGAGCGACAAACGGACGCAACCGAAACCGAATAAACAAACAGAGAACCGCCCCGAGCCGTTTTGGCTTGGGGCGGTCTTTGTGTCGTGTTGGAACGGTCAGGCTTGCAGAACGCTTCGGAAATACTCTCCGATCCCGTGGATGGCTCTCAGGAAGACCGGAACCAGCTCTGCGGGGATCTGCCGCTTGGAGGTCTGCGCGAAGGTCTCAAAGTTGAGGTCTCCCGCGTAGCCGATGCGCTTCATGGCAACGAGGAATTCCTCCCAGCAGAAGTTCCCCGTGTAGGGCATGAGGTGACGGTCGTTGTCTGCGCGGTTGTCATGCAGATGCAGGCAAGCGATGCGATGACCGAGCTGATTGATGTAGACGTTGGGGTTGACACGCATCAGGTTGAGATGGCCCACGTCGAGGCAGAGCCCGAAGCAGGTCTTGCCCGCCTGCTCGTTGAGCCAATCGATCAACTCGATCGCCTCATGTGGGTCGGTGCAATGACCCCAGCGCCATTGCGCGCTTCCCGCCCCCGCTCCGCTGAATAGGTTTTCCAGACAGACCGTCACGCCACTCACCTCTTGCAGGGTGGGGATGAGGGAGGTGTAGAGCTTGCGGTTGAGTGCCTGATACTCCTCCGCGCGACCCTCCACAGAGAAGGATTGCGGCATGGAGATGCCGTGGATCACGATACGGGGGCAACCCACCGCCTCACAGAAGCGGATGACGTTCTTGTAGATCTCGATGGCGTAGTCAAGCACGGCGGGATTGGTTTCGCAGTAGGCGCCGAAGGGCGCGTGCGCCTGCGTAATGGAGAGCCCGTTGGCACGGATGCAGGCAAGCTCCGCCTTGTAGTAGTCCAAAATTTCATCGAGCGGACGCTCGAAGATCGAAAGCCCCTTGAATTCGGTCGCCTTGCAGACGGCCGAGAAGGACCACGCATGGTCGATGTTCCAGTCAATGGCGGTAAAGCCTGCCTCGCGGATGTGGCGGTAGGCCACCTCCATGCCGAGATCGTCGACCAGATTTTGCGATTGAACACTAATGTTCATGTTTTTTCTCCTTTTTTCAATCAGTCAACTGCCACCAGATGCACGGTGCAGGAGGCGTAGTCGGAGTTGATGTCTTTGAGTACCAGTCCTGCGTTCATCCATGCCTTGCCCGAAAGCACAAGTCCGTCCTGCTCGTTGCGGTAGAGACGGTCGGGGTCGAGTCCTGCGGGACGCACATAGTGATGCTCCTGCGCGGCGCAACGGATCAAAACGAAGGTGATGAGCGCCTCGCTCTTATCGGCGGCCACGTAGCTCCAAGCGCATCTCTTGCGATCCTTCCAAGGCGAGATCAGACGGTAGAGGTCACCGTTGTGGATAAGATCGTAGTATTTATGGTAGTCGGCGCACTGCTGGCGAACCATCTCGCGCTCCTCGTCGGTGATCTTGGTCAGATCCAGCTCATAGCCGAAGGTGCCTGCCATGGCGACGTTCGCTCTGGTCTGGAAGGGGGTCACGCGATGCACCTGATGGTTGGGGCAGGCCGAAACGTGCGCGCCCATCGCGGAGGTGGGGTAGCACATGGAGGTACCGTACTGAATATCCAAGCGCTCGATGGCGTCGCTGTCGTCGCTCGTCCAGATCTGGGGCGCGTAGTAGAGCCATGCGGGATCAAAGCGTCCGCCGCCGCCGGCACAGCCTTCCAGCAACAGATCGGGATAAGCCGTGAGCAAGCGTTCAAGCAGCTCGTAAAGTCCCAGCACGTAGCGGTGGAAGACCTCCTGCTGGCGGTTGGTGTCCAACAGAGCGCTTCCCACCTCGCTGAGGTTGCGGTTGAAGTCCCATTTGATGTAGGCGATGTTGGCGTTATCCATCACCGTCTTGATGCAATCGAACAGGTAATCGCGCACGTCGGCACGGCTCATATCCAGTACGTACTGGAAGCGGCCGATGCTCATGCGGCGACCGGGAGTCTGCAAGGCCCAATCGGGATGCTTTCGGAACAGGTCGCTGTCAAGCGAGACCATCTCCGGCTCAAACCAGATGCCGAACTTCATGCCAAGGGCGTTGATGCGGCTGGTGAGCGCGCCGAGACCGCCCTTCAATTTTTCTTCATTTACGAACCAGTCGCCAAGTCCGGCAGTGTCGTTGTGACGATCGCCGAACCAACCGTCGTCCATGACCAGCATCTCGATGCCAAGCTCAGACGCGGCCTTCGCGATGTCGTAGAGCTTTTCCTCATCGAACTTGAAGTAGGTGGCCTCCCAGTTGTTGATCAGGATCGGGCGCTCCTTGTTCTTCCAAGGACCGCGGCAGAGGTTGTTGCGATAGAGACGGTGGAAGGTGCGGCTCATACCGCCAAGACCCTCGTTCGAGTAGACCATGACCGCCTCGGGGGTATGGAATTCCTCGTTCGGCTCCAAATGCCACTGGAAGCCCTCGGGATTGATGCCCATGAGGACGCGGCAGATGCCGTTTGCCGTCATATCGGCAGAGGCGAGGAAGTTGCCGGTGTATACGAGATTGATGCCGTAGGCGTCACCGAATTCCTCGGTGGCGTTGCGGGAGCAGATGGCGATGAAGGGGTTGTGCGCGTGGGAGGAGCATCCGCGCTTGCTCGACACCGTGATGCCGGTGTGGAGCAGGGGGGTGCGCTCAAAGTGGCGCTCTCTTGCCCAGTTTCCAAAGAGGTGGATCAGGTCAAGATCCTCACCCGTGTTGAAGTCGAGGCAGGTGCTCAGCACGCGCTGGATCTCCATCGCTTCCTGCGAGGCGTTCTTCACCACGACCCGACGGGTCATCGCGCCGTAATTCGAGAATACGGAATAGAACAGCGTGACCTCCGCGCCACTCACCTCGTCGCGGCAAAGGATCTCGAGGGTGTCGGCCTCGTCCTCGGTCGCATAGGTGGCGGGCTGACCGGGAATGCCGGGCTTACCTGCGTAGATGCGGTGGGAAACGTACTGGATATCGGTGTCGGGCGTACCCGTGGAGCGCAGGATCGAAAGAGCACTTCCGCGCATATCGCCGCACCCGTTGCAGGAATACTCCATGCGGTGGGTATCCTTGGAGAAGAAGGGACCGTCAAACGATTCCTCCACGCGAGGCGAGACGGTGGAATGACGAACGGTATAGGCGAGATAGGAAAGATCGGTGTCGGGGATCTTTGCGCCGTAGTAGAGATGGAGCAAATATCCGTACGGCCCGATTTGGAGCACGTAGCTGGAATCCTTGGTGTCCAGCTTAAAGATCTTTTTTTCGGCGTCGAATTGGATCGGCATACCTGTTTACCTCCGTATTGTCGGGATTGATTTGGTTCTTACCCCTTTATTTTACAATAAAAGACGGGAAAAGGCAAGTCCTATTTCGGTTTTTGTTTCGCTTTTTTTCACTTTTTTGGTCGAACCTGTTGCAAAAAAAGGAAAAATAGTGTATGATATAGAATGTATAATTATGATTTACAGAAAGGAGAGGCTATGCAACCGATGCAACGGTTCCGAGGGCGAGGCATCTCGCTCACCGTCCTGCCCACAAGTCGCTTCAAGGCGGGAATGCTCTCGATGTCGGCGGTCCTGCCGATCACCGAGGAGAGCGCGTGTTTGGCACCGCTCTTGCTTTCGGTCTTGCGCCGAGGTACCGAGCGCTATCCCACTCTGGCCGACATCAACCGTCGCCTTGATTCGCTTTGGGGAACCGGCTTCTCCATTCGGAACTTCTATCGCGGAGACCGACAGGTGCTTGGCTTTTCCGCAGAGCTCTTGGACGGATGCTATCTGCCCGACGGTGAGGATCTGACCGAGGGGGCTCTGGAATTGATGACTCAGCTTTTGTTCCATCCCGTCACCGATGAGAATGGGCTGCTCTGCGAGAGATACGTCGAGAGCGAGAAGGAGCTGCAACGCGACGCCATCCGCGCCTCAAAGAACAATCCCCGCTCCTACGCAGGCGAGCGATTCCGCTCGATCTTGTTTGATGGAAAGCCCTGCGGCCTCCCCATCTATGGAAGCGAGGAGCAGACTATGGCGGTCACGCCCGCGTCACTGACCGCGTTTTGGAGGGCATGGATCGCGCATCTGCATCTGGATTTCTTCTACGTGGGCGGCGACGAGCCGTCGCGCCTCTTTGACCGCCTGCAAGCCGCCTTCGGAGGCTATCTTTCCGATCGAGCAGAGGGGGAGCATCCCTCTTGCTTGGTGCAGATGGGAGAGGCCAGAGGCCTGCGCGTGGAAGAGACGCTCTATGTGAGCCAAAGTCATTTGTTGCTCGGCTTCACCCTCCCCGTGCGCCTGACCGACCCCGATTACCCCGCCGCCACGGTGATGAACGAGCTTCTCGGCAATTCCCCCATCTCGCGTCTGTTCGTCTACGTTCGCGAGAAAAAGAGCCTGTGCTATGCCTGCTCGTCAACGTACAGCGCCTTCACGGGGACGTTGCGTGTCTCTTGCGGAGTGAAAAAGGAGAACCGCAACGAGGCGGAGCAGGAGATCCTTTCGCAAATTGCCTGCCTGCAAGCGGGAGATTTTACCGAGGGGGAGCTTTTGGCGGCGAAAAGATCGCTGGTGAACGCCTACCGACAGACCGAGGACAGTCCCCCCGCGCTTGAAAGCTACTACTACGGTCGCTCGCTGGCAGGGTACCGCGTTCCGATGGAGGAATGCCGACGGCAGATCGAGGCGGTCACGCGCGAGGACGTGATCCGCGTTGCCAACCAATTGAAGCTCGACGTGACCTACTTTTTGGAGGGAACGGCACCCGAGGAAGAGGAGGACGAGGATGACGGAACGGAGATCTGATTTGCTTCGGGAGTCCTACTTCCACGGTCTGCACCCGTCGGGGCTTCCCATCTACGTCTTTCCCAAGAACATGACCACCACCCACGCCATCTTCGCCACAAGATTCGGCGCGATGGATGCCAAATTCCGCTTGCAGGGCGAAACGGCATGGCAGACCGTTCCCGACGGAGTGGCGCACTTTTTGGAGCATAAGCTCTTTGAAAATCCCGACGGAAGCGATTCCTTTGAACGCTTCTCGGCATACGGCGCCGATGCCAACGCCTACACGGGCTGTGGCAGGACCGCCTTCGTGTTCAGCTGCTCCGAGGGCTTTTCGGAGTCGCTTCGCGAGCTGCTTACCTTCGTTAAAACGCCGTATTTCACCAAGCAGACGGTCAAAAAGGAGCAGGGGATCATCGCCGAGGAGATCCGTATGTATAACGACAATCCTTGGGAGCGGTGCTTTCAGGAGCTGATGGAGGGGATGTATCGGTATCATCCCATCCGAAAGAATATCTGCGGTACGGAGAGATCCATCCGTCGCATCACGCCCGACTTGCTCTACGAATGCCATCGGGTGTTCTACCGTCCCTCCAACATGGCTCTGATCGTTTGCGGAGACGTCGATCCCGAAGTCGTCTGGAAGATCGCCGACGAGGTGCTTCCTCCCGTGACCGACGAGGCCCCCATCGAACGGGCAAGGGTCGTCGAGCCGCCCGCGGTCTATCGAGCCGAGGTCTCTCGGCGGATGCAGGTGGCAAAGCCTCTGTTCGCCATTGGTATCAAGGATGCGGGCATTCCCGCCGATCCCGTGATGCGTATGCGGCGCGACGCCGCCATGAGCCTCTTGGAGGAGATCCTGTTCTCGCGCTCGGCGCGGTTTTACAGCAGTCTTTTCGAGGAGGGGCTTCTCACCGCCTCCTATTCCTACGGCTACTCCATCGGAGAGGATTTCGGCTTCCACAATCTTTCGGGAGAGAGCGACGATCCCCATGAGGTCGTGCGCCGCCTGCGGCTCTATTTGCGAGAGGTCGCGCAGGAGGGGATCGATCGCGAGAGCTTTGTTCGCTGTCAGCGCGTGCTGTACGCCGACGAGCTTCGCAGCTTCGATTCCACCGAGGAGATCGCCTCCAATCTGCTCTCCAACGTCTTCGACGATGCCGATCTCTTTGCCTATCCCGAGATCCTGCAAAGCATTCGACCCGAGGAGCTGGAGTCCCTGCTCTCGGAGCTTCTGGACGAGAGCCGTCTCTGTCTTTCCCTGATCCTGCCCTTGGAGCAGGACTGAAAAGAAATCAAAAAAAGAAAGGATATACACATGAATAGCGAAATCGTTTCGGTCTGGTTTGACCAGCTCGGCTGGGATATGCTCCAGCTCAACAAGATCGCCTTTACCCTGTTTGGAAAGCTGGAGGTGCGTTGGTACGGTATCCTCATCACGCTTGGCATCGTGCTGGCCTTCGTTTACGCCTCCCTGCGCGGAAAATACAACGAGGGCATCGTGGTCGATGACATCCTCGACGTTGGGATCGTCACCGTCATCCTCGGCGTGATCGGAGCAAGACTCTATTACGTCCTGACCAGCCTCGACCAATTTCCCACCCTCGGCTCGGTGTTTGCCATTTGGAACGGCGGACTTGGGATCTACGGCGGCATCATCGGAGGATGCCTTGGTATCGTGATCGTTTGTCTGATCAAAAAGATCAGTTGGAGACGCCTGTTCGACGCGGTCGCTCCCGGCGTGATGCTGGCGCAGGCGATCGGACGCTGGGGCAACTTCTTCAACGGAGAGGCCTACGGCTACGCCATCGATCCCGTTTCCAAAACCTCGCGCTATTTCTTCTTCCTCAAAGAATTTGAGCTTCCCTGCGGAGAGGGAACGCTGTTCAATCTGTTCCGCATGGGACTTTACCCCAACGACATCGCCCCGGGATACATGGCCTTCGTGCATCCCACCTTCCTCTATGAGTGCATCTGGAATCTGATCGGCTTTGTATGGATCAATCTGGTCTACAAGCATAAGAAATTCGACGGACAGATCGCCCTTCTGTATTTCACATGGTACGGCTTCGGAAGAATGTTCATCGAGGGACTTCGCACCGACAGCCTCTATATCTTGCAGGGCGTGGTGTCGGAAAGCGGTCTGCGCATCTCGCAATGCGTGGGATTGCTCTGCTTCTTGGCAGGACTGACCCTGTTGATCGTCTTCGGCATCCGTAGCCGAAAGAACCTTGACGGCATCATGACGGTGCGTGAGCTTCCCACCCGTCGCGCCACCGCCGACGGAGGCGTTGTGGTCGTGGGTGAGGAGACCGAGACCGAGGAGACCGAAACCGAGACCGTGGACGCAACCGAGACCGACGAAGTGGCAGACACCGATGAGACCGAGAGCGAGCCTCTCGACGAAGAACCCAACGAGGAGGACAAACAAAATGGCAATGAGAATTGACGGAAAGAGGATCTCGGCAGAGGTCAGAGCCGAGATCAAGGAGGCGTGCGAGGCATTCAAGGCCGAGAGAGGCTACGCTCCGGGACTGGCAGTCGTGATCGTGGGAGAGGATCCCGCGTCGCAGGTCTATGTGCGGAACAAGAAATTGGCCTGCGAGCAGGTGGGCTTCTATTCCGAGGTGCATGAGTTGCCCGCCGAGACCACGCAGGAAGAATTGAATGCGCTGGTGGACGAATTGAACCAAAACGAACAGATCCACGGCATTCTCGTACAGCTTCCGCTTCCGCGTCACTTGGACGAGAACGAGGTGCTTTTGCGGATCCGTCCCGAAAAGGACGTGGACGCCTTCCATCCCTACAACGTGGGAAAGATCATGATCGGAGATCCCGATTTTCTGCCCTGCACACCGGCAGGCGTGATGGAGCTGCTCAAACGGAGCGACATCGACCCATCGGGCAAGCGGTGTGTGGTGATCGGACGGAGCAACATCGTGGGCAAGCCCATGGCGATGCTCCTGCTCCACGCGAACGGAACGGTCACGGTCTGCCACAGCCGCACGAAGGATCTGGCGGCAGTATGCAAAGAGGCAGACATTCTGGTGGTCGCCATCGGACGCGCCGACTTTGTTGGCAAGGACATGGTGAAGGAGGGAGCGGTGGTCATTGACGTTGGCATGAACCGCCGAGCCGACGGAAAGCTGACGGGAGACGTCAATTTCGACGAGGTCGAGCCGATCGCGTCGGCGATCACGCCCGTCCCCGGCGGCGTGGGCCCCATGACCATCACCATGCTGCTCCAAAACACCCTCACCGCGGCACGGAAGGCGAAATAAGAAGACTAAACAGGTCGGGCTGATAAACGTTTTCGCCCGCCCTGTTCGCACACCCCCTATTGAAAGTTTTGATCAAACTTTTTAAAGGTTTGCGGGGTGGAGGAGCGGAGTCCTCCTCGCCCTCCGCAGAGGGCGAAATTCCCCATACGGCGTTCGCTTTTTATAACCGTTTTTCAATTTCCCGAACAATGTCGCTCATGGAAATATCGAGGGCAAGACTGATCTTATAGAGTGTTTCCAAGGTAGGCTTTCGTTCTCCGCGCTCGATCGCGCTCAAATGCGTTCTTCCAATGCCCGCCAAGCCGCTCAACACCTCCTGCGAGATATTCTTGGCTTTCCTGCAATGCGTGATGGCTTCCCCAACGACCTTTGAATCAAGATAAATTTCCGACATATCGCAATCCTCCTTATACAGTAGTATTCTACAAAACTTTTCTTCGAAATATGAATACAAATGTTGACAAAAGAACACATTTGTGTTATAATTTATCTTGAGGAGGGGAACTCAATAAAAATATTCCCGAAAAACAAAAAACAAAAAAGGAGAAGAAACATGAAAAAAGCACTTTTATTCGTAGCCACTCTCTTGGCGCTGGTTGCGTTGGCGATCGGCTTGACAATTTGCACATCGGCTGAGGATGTTCTTCAAAGCGGCACATGGGGAGACCTGACATGGACTTTCAACGAAACCACGGGAGAACTGACGATCTCGGGCGAAGGAGCAATGGATGCTTTTCCATTCTCTTCATCCACCGATGCTTGGCAGGTCTATAAGGAAAAGGTGAAACAAGTAACGATCCAATCGGGTGTCACAAGCATCGGCGACTATGCGTTCTATGGTTACGCGGGCCTTGAGGGTGTCACGATCCCCGATGGCGTCACAAGCATCGGCTACGCTGCGTTTGGCAATTGCACGAGTCTTGCAAGCATCACCATCCCAGAAAGCGTCACAAGCATCGGTAATACTGTGTTTTGCGATTGCACAAGCCTTACAAGCATCACCATCCCGAATGGTGTCACAAGTATCAGTGGCTCTCTGTTTAAGGGCTGTACGGGGCTTTCAAGTGTTACCCTTCCGAACGGCCTGACAAGTATTGGGAACTTAGCATTTAATAATTGCACAAGTCTTACAACCATTGTGCTTCCCGATGGCCTGACGAGCATTGGTATGTCTGCCTTTTCGGGGTGTGAGGCCCTTGTAAGCATTACAATACCGTCAAGCGTGACGGATATGGATTTGGGCATTTTCACGTCTTGCACAAGCCTTGCGAGTGTTACGATCTCCGAGGGGGTCACAAGAATCTCCAACTCTGCCTTTTTGGGGTGCACAAGCTTGACCAGCATCACGATCCCCGATAGCGTTACGAGCATCGGTAGCTCGGCATTTAGTGCTTGTCGGAATCTGCGGAGCATTACGCTATCGTCGAGCCTCACGAAAATCAGCGTTTCTCTATTTCATGAATGCACGAGCCTTGAGAGCATCACGATCCCTTCGGGTGTGACGAGCATTGAGATCTATGCTTTCAAGGGTTGCACGAGCTTGGCAAGCGTGACGCTTCCGGATAGTGTAACGGTTATCGGAGAATCTGCGTTTGAAGGTTGCACAAGTCTTGCAAGCATCACCATTCCGTCGGGAACGACGAACCTTGAAAAATTCGCGTTCAAGGGTTGCACCAGTCTTGCGAATGTTGCAATTCCGTCGAGTGTCACAAGCCTTACGGAATCCGTGTTTTACGGTTGCACGAGTCTTGAGAGCATCACGATTCCGTCGAGCATTACGAGCATTGGTCTTTCCGCGTTTGAAGGCTGTACGGCTCTTGCAAATATTGAATTCGCCGAGAACAGCACGCTTGCAGACATTGGAGAGCGTGCATTCCAAAATTGCACAAGCCTTTCGCTGATCAAAATTCCGGATAGTGTTACAAGCATGAGCAAGGATTCGTTTTCCGGTTGCACAAGCCTTGAAACCGTATTTACCCCTTCCAAAAGTGCCTTGTTTTACAATTTGAAAAGTGTGAAAACCGTTGTGTTTACGAGTGGAACGGGGGTCGGACCGGAAGCTTTCTACGGTTGCTCGGGCTTGACGAGTGTCACGATGTGCGAGGGAATAACAACCATTGGAATGTATGCATTCCAAAATTGCACAAGCCTTGAGAGTATCGTGTTTCCAAAGGGGTTGAGTCGTATTGGCGGTTGCGCGTTTCAGCATTGCACAAGCCTTACGATTAGGACGCTTCCGACTGGTGTAACGCGAATTGGCGGTAGTGCGTTTGGAGGCTGCAAGAATTTGTCTTTGATTACCTATTGCGGCACGGAAAGCGGATGGGATTCGATCACGAAGGAATATGGGTGGATGGATCGGGATCAACCGTATGAAGTGCGCTATCATGATTACAAATGTGTAAATATTGACGAGAGTACGGTGGGCATGATTTGCAATGCATGCAAGGATAAGCTGGCACAGGAGCATGAGCACACATTTGAGAAGGTGGACGCAAGCACGCATCGATGGAAGTGTGACCAATGCAAGACCGAAGGATTGCTCCCTCACACCTACGACAACGATCAAGATTCCTCCTGCAAGGAATGTGGCGCAACGCGCGTGATTGAAATGCAAGACATTTCCACGCAAACCACCGAAACGCCTGCCCCCGAAGCCCCCGCCAAATCCTCCGGCTGTGGCGCGAGCGTCTCGGGCGGCATCGGATTGGTCGCTCTGCTCCTTGTGGCAACGGTCGGCGTGGGCTTCCGAAGAAAAGAGGATTGATCCGTCGTAACCGATCCTGTCAGGCGGCTTTCCATCGTTTTTCCAAAAAGGACGAGAACTTTCTCGTCCTTTTTGCTTGCTCCAAGTCCTCCTTGCGTCGGGGGTCTCTTTTTTGCCATGGAGTTTGTCTTTTTTTCGATTAAAAGTAAGGATTCTCTTGACATTCCGCCGTTTCAATGCTATAATGAGTTCATATTTTACAGAATCATGCAGGAGAAAGAACATGAACAACACCGAAAAAACAATGGATAAGATCGTTGCCCTTTGCAAAACCAGAGGGTTCATCTTCCCCGGCTCGGAGATCTACGGAGGTCTCGCCAATTCGTGGGACTACGGTCCCTTGGGCGTTGAGTTCAAGAACAACGTCAAGCGCGCTTGGTGGAAGAAATTTGTGCAGGAGTGCCGCTATAACGTCGGTCTCGACAGCGCCATCATCATGAACCCCGAGGCTTGGGTGGCATCGGGACACGTGGGAGGCTTCTCCGATCCTCTGATGGATTGCAAGCAGTGCAAGATGCGTCACAGAGCCGATAAGCTCATCGAGGACTATGCCTTTGAGCATGGTCTCACCGACGTCAATCCCGCAGGCTGGAGCTTTGAGGAGATGGCCGCCTTTATCCGTGAGAAGGGAATCGGTTGCCCCTCGTGCGGCGGTCATGAGTTTACCGACATCAAGAAGTTCAATCTGATGTTCAAGACATTCATCGGTGTCACCGAGGACAATTCCTCCACCGTGTATCTCCGTCCCGAAACGGCGCAGGGCATTTTCGTCAACTTCCAGAACGCGCAGAGAACCACCCGCAAGAAGCTGCCCTTTGGCGTGGCGCAGATCGGTAAATCCTTCCGAAATGAGATCACCCCCGGCAACTTCGTGTTCCGTACCCGTGAGTTCGAGCAGATGGAGCTGGAGTTCTTCTGCAAGCCGGGAACCGACCTCGAATGGTTCGCCTACTGGAAGGATTACTGCCATCAGTTCCTGTTGAAGCTGGGCATGCGCGAGGAGAATCTGCGTCTGCGTGACCACGATCCGGACGAGCTCTGCTTCTATTCCAAGGCAACCACCGACTTTGAGTTTTTGTTCCCCTTCGGCTGGGGCGAGCTTTGGGGCGTGGCCGACCGTACCGATTACGACCTCGGACAGCACCAGAACCACAGCGGCAAGGACATGACCTATTTCGATCAGGAGACGGGAGAGCACTATATTCCCTACGTTATCGAGCCGTCCTTGGGAGCCGACCGTGTGGCGCTTGCCTTCCTGGTTGACGCCTACGACGAGGAGGTCATCGACGCCGAGAAGAACGACGTGAGAACCGTGTTGCATCTGCATCCCGCGCTCGCGCCCTTCAAGGCGGCCGTTCTGCCTCTTTCCAAGAAGCTGGGCGACAAGGCGCAACAGATCTACGAGGAGCTTTCCAAGTACTTCATGGTGGACTACGACGAGACCGGCTCGATCGGAAAGCGTTACCGCCGCGAGGACGAGATCGGAACGCCTCTTTGCATCACCGTGGACTTTGAGACGGTGGGAGATGACACCAAGGAGGCCGACAACTGCGTCACGGTTCGCGACCGTGACACCATGGAGCAGGTACGCGTGCCGATTTCCGAGCTGCGCGCCTATATCGAGAAGAAGCTGGAGTTCTGATTTATCCAATATCAAAAAACGACGCCGCTTCAGGCTCGTTGTCATAAGGAAGTTGTAGGGACCGGCGTCCTCGACGGCCCGCGATACATAAATTTCGGCAGAGAACTTGTTTTCTCTGCCGATTTGTGTTATAATAGGTGTGACGAAAAGCCTCGCCCTTTGGGAGATGGTGTCAAATGTCGCAAGCGACAAGCGACGGAGAGGGCAAATACTTGCAACGATACCCCTCTCACCCGCTATCGCGGGAGCTCTCCCGGAGGGAGAGCCTCAAGATGCGCGCAACCGTAGGGGTATGGGCTTTGCCCGAAGCATTTGTAATACGAAGGCGAAACCGGCGATAATGGAGAAGGCATTATGGAAAGAATCATATATGACCATCAGATTTTTGCGGTGAATAGAAACAAGGCTGAAAACTTTTCTGATTCTCTTGTATACAAAGCCAAAGACGGCTTACATCAAATTGATTTTGAAGAGTGCGAAAAAAACTTTGGAGAAATCTATTCAACAAACAATAATAGGTGCATTGGTGAAAGAAATATCGAAAAAGGATATATTCTTCTATATACTAGCGGATTGCAAACTAAAATCGTTTTTCGGAAAGCATTTGTATTTTCTTTTCAAAATCATCTTTTACACGGAACAAGACAAGAACGTTTTTTGAAATTTGAAAAACTACTTTCGCAGACTAAATATACTACATACGACCTGACGTAATAAAACCCCGACAGACTGTAAAAATCTGTCGGGGTTACGGTTTGTTTACTGCAGATCTTTTTTTCCATAGGGGCGTTAGAGAAACTTCCTTATGAGAACCAGCCATTGGCGTCGTTTTTTTGAAAGAAAAGGGTTGACAAATCCATCGAGAAATGGTATCCTGTTGGTAGGTAAGGTTTACAAAAAGGAGACGACGTATGAAGATCAAGACCGTACACAAGAGCTACGAGGAGGTCATGGCTCTGCCGAGACCCCAGCATCAACG
>JAZSKO010000223.1:0-26211 GCA_045534875.1 Eubacteriales bacterium
CCCGATTCCGATATTATCACTACTCACTTCGAGTTCAAATATCTCCACGATACTCTCCTGAAGCTGGATATTCTCGGCCATGATATTCCCACAAAGTATAAAAGGCTTGAGGAGTTTACAAATACAATTATTCTTGAGATACCTCTGTCCGATGAGAAGGTGTATAAGCTCTTCACATCACCCGAACCCCTGGGAATCACTCCCGAGGATCTCTTCGACTGTAAGACAGGTACTCTCGGACTTCCCGAGATGTCTACAAGATTTGTCAGGGGAGTGCTTACCGAGGCACAGCCAAAGACCTTCGTGGACCTTCTGCAGATCTCGGGACTTACCCACGGCACGAACGTCTGGCTCGGCAACGCGCAGGACCTCATCAAGGAAGGCATTTGCGATATTTCCCGCGTGATCGGTACGCGAGACGGTATCATGCTGGATATGATCCGCTACGGCTTGGAAAATTCCATGGCGTTCAAGATCATGGAGGCTGTTCGAAAGGGAAAGGGACTCACCCCCGAATGGGAGGCCGCTATGCGTGAGCATGAGGTTCCCGAATGGTATATCCTTTCCTGCAAGAAGATCAAGTATCTGTTCCCGAAGGCGCACGCGGCGGCATACGTCATGTCTGCCATCCGCTTGGCGTGGTACAAGGTGCATAAGCCGGTCGAGTTCTACTGCACCATGTTCACGGTTGCGCCCAACGGCTTCGACGCCAGCATCGTGCGAGGCGGAAAGCCGAACGTGGTGGCGGTTCTGCGGGATATTCAAAAGAGGGGGAAGGAGGCCTCTCCGAAGGAGCAGGCAAGCGTTTCCACCTTGCAGCTCATCAACGAGGCTATGGCAAGAGGCGTTCGCTTTTTGTCGGTCGATCTGCAAAAATCGCAGTCCTACATCTTCCAGCCCGAAAACGGAGCCATCCGTATGCCGTTTTCCTCCCTACCGGGACTTGGCGACACCGCCGCGGCGAGCATTATTCAGGCGAGAGACGAGGAGCCCTTCTTCTCGGTGGAGGATTTGCAGATCCGCGCCAAGCTCTCCAAATCGGTCATTGAGATCCTGCGCGAGAACGGCGCGCTCGACAACGTCGACGAGACCGACCAGCTTACCATGAAGTTCTTTTGAAATTTAGAAGTCGCAAGGAAAACCTTGTATGGATAAGGAGAAGAAGAGATGGACGTAAATTATCGTATTGTGTTCAGAGAAGACGATGATTATGTTTTGTTGGTTGATTATATAAAAAAACATAATATCGAATATGAGAAGAAGGAAGATTCTCCGTTTATCATTTTTCATATTTTGAAAAGTAGTCCTCATTGGGAATCCATTTCAAAATTGGTGCGATTGTATTCCCCTCTTGTGCATCCCAAAATGATCTATACGGAAGAAGAACGATTGCATGCGGAATGGTTGCAATTGTGGTGTGTATGGCACTATGATTATCCACAACCGGAAGATTGTTATCAGAATATTATTTACGACAGAACCAATTACTGTGAGCATTGTGATATTGGAGTTGTGCAAAATGAGTTGGTTCGTATGAAACGAACGCCCAAATGGGGACGACGAGCGATCGCTATGGTCAATTGGATGACCGATGATCTGTTTGTTTCGGAAGCAACAAAAACCAAATTGGAGCAATCAGGGCTTACGGGCTTCTCCTTTTTGGGGGTAAAAAACAAATCGGGAAAGGATTTTTTAGATGATTTTTATCAAATAAAATTTGAATTTGAGCTTCCTCCCGGATTGTACGAACAGAGCTCTGCTATTTTAGGTGCTTCGGTTTGTCCGATTTGCGGAAGAACAAAATACAAGCCGAATCGTGAAGGACAATTGATGTTCCACAAAGAGATTTTTGAAAATGCTCCCGATATCGTTAGAACATCGGATCATTATGGCTGGGAAGCGGCAGGAAGATGGATTTTGGTCAGTCAAAAAATGTACCGATTCATCAAGGAGCAAAAAATGGGTCGTTCTTTGGAGTTTGAACCAGTGATCTTGGTTTGATTCCAAAAGCATGAGTTTGTCCGATCCACGAATGAATTATCAAAGTAGCGATCCATTGGGATCGGATTATGATTTTTCCTTAGGTGATACTTTTCTTGTGGGTGATGTTGAGTTCAGAATAAGATGCTTTCATTGTGCAAGCTGTCAGCTCAATATTCCTTTTAAGGAAATGAAAAAGCACGAGAAAAGCAAACACAAATAAAAGACGGATAGCAACATCCTAATATTTTATACCATAGGAGGTGCTTATGACCGCAAGAGAAATAAACGAGAATGCTCTTACATTGTTATCCGAGCAAAAGTGGTTAGAGGCACAGGAACTTTTCTTTTATAATGCCAGAAAAAATCCCTCCCACCAAACGTATAACAATTTGGGATACTATTTGATTACAGAGGGATTGTCTTGCAAGAACGGATCGTGTCGAAATGCCCATAAGCTTGGAGTGAAATACCTGTTGAAGGCTTCCGGCATGAAGGATACGGTCGTGAATATTGCGGCCATTGTAAAGACATTGCATGATGAACTGTGTTCTGCTACGGTATATCAACAAAAATCAACTATCTGCCACCAAGCTCTTTCTTTGTTGCAAAAGGCGTTAGCCATTGCATATTCCGATGAACTTCAATACAATTTTTATCTTTTCCAATATCTGTTGGGCGAAGATACGGATCAACTCATAAAGGAAATGAGACCGTTTTTAAAGAGGTTCGCTTGCGAAGAAAGCGTAGGGTTGTATGAAAGCGTAGGGTTGTATTTTGAACTTTTGCGAATCCATTCTCTATGGGAAGAAGGAATGAACTGCATCGAGCAATACGGAGCGTTTTTAGATGCGGCCGAATTGCTGTTGTTTTACGCGGATTCAGGACAGTATGAAAAAGGATATTGCCTGTGTTCTTCCATTTTAGAAGAATGGAGCGTGGATAAGGTTCTTGCTTGCGCGATGATAGAGTGTTGCGTTGAAACCAATCATTTTGAGGAAGCAAAAACATTTGCGGAAAGAATAGAAGAGTGCGAAAGGGAAATCCAATACAAGGGAAAAGAAGAATGGACGCCTCTCGTTTTGAACAATCTGACCGCTCCCAGTTCTTACCGAAAAGAAATCATTTCCAATTACAGAGCGGGATCGCCGTTTATGGATTCCTGTTGTTATTTTGGATGCAAGAAACACGAAACGGCATGGTGTTAAGAGAAAGAATGCCGATTCTAACAAAAAAGGAACAGACGAATTTCGTCTGTTCCTTTTTTCTGTGGTGGTTGCTGTGTCTTATTTCAGGTTTGCCATCACGCGGTCGATCCACTCGAACACCGCGGTCTTCTCCTCGGGCTTGGGATTGCTTCCGATGATGGGAAGACCACCCTTTACGTACATGACCTCGTCGATCACGTTCGTGCCGGCCTCGGTCAGGATCTCCTTGAGCTTGTTGGCGGCCGTCTCGTCACCGTCGATCAGGAGAGCCACGTTCTGCGCGCGAGCGCGGGTCAGCTCTCTGCTGAAACGGATAACGGGATCGCTCAACTCACCCTTTGCCGAAATGGCAAGGATCACGATGCGCTCCTTGTCGCAGGAGTATGCAGGGGGGATGACATCCACCGAGTTGAAGGCCAGCTCATACTGTGCCTTGATGGCGTTTGCAAAGGCTTGGATCTTCTTCTTGTTGGATGCGTACAGGATTCTCATTTTGATTGCCATGATTGTTTCCTCCGAAAAAACGTTCTTAATCCTTCCAACCAAATCGGGTCGGAATTGTGTTCCTATTCATTATACCACAGTTTTTTCAAAAAGGGAATAGCTTTTTCTCTTTTTTTTCAAATTTTCCGAGGATTTTCCAATCTTTTTCCTTACATTTGCTTTCGCATCTTCTCCAAGGCCGCTTTTTCCAGCCGCGAGACCTGCGCCTGCGAAATGCCGATCTCTCCCGCGATCTCCATTTGCGTCTTATTTCGGAAGAAACGAAGCTGAATGATTCGTTTCTCACGCTCGGAAAGATGCTCCATCGCCTCCCGCAAGAGGATGTTTTCCAGCCACATCTCGTCTCCGTCCGAGGAATCCGAAAGCTGATCCATCAGGTAGAGGGCGTCCCCGTTGTCGTTGTAAACCGGCTCGTAAAGCGAGATCGGCTCCACGATGGCGTCCATGGCGTAGAGCACGGCCTCCTTTTTCTCCCCCAGCCGATTGGCGATCTCCTCCACCGTCGGCTCCCCCTCCTTCAAGGCGATCAGCTCCTCACGGGCTTGCAGAGCGCGGTAGGCAAGATCACGCACCGAGCGACTGATGCGAATAGCGTTGTTGTCCCGAAGATACCGACGGATCTCTCCGATGATCATGGGAACGGCATAGGTGGAGAATTTCACGTCCAGCTCCAAATTGAAGTTGTCCACCGCCTTGACAAGTCCGATGCACCCCACCTGAAAGAGATCGTCCATGTTTTCACGTCGGCTTGAAAAGCGCTGGATGATGGAAAGCACAAGGCGCAGATTCCCGTAGATCAGCTCGCGCCGCGCCGATTCGTCACCGTTCTTGGTTTTTTGCAATAGGTCGCGCTTTTCCTCATCGGTCAAAACCTTCAAGCGGGAGGTGTTCAGCCCGCAGATCTCCACCTTGTTATAGTACATATCCACAAACCCCGTTTCCTGTTTTCCAAGGAAAGTATTGACGTTGGCCGACGGGGCTTATTCACCCCATATTCTGGCAGAAACACCAAATAAACGGCTCACGTCCCCCAAAAGGAGAGGTGAGCCGTTCGTTTTTTGCATGAATACCGATCACAAATAGGCCTTTTTCAATTCCTGCACTTCGCCGAGCCAGATCTTGCTGACGGCGTCCGAGGGCATCTTCCAAACGGTTCTGGGGGAAAGCCCTACCGAGCCGACGGCAGGACCGTCCGGCAAGCAGGAGCGCTTGAATTGCTGGGAGAAGAACCGACGGAGAAGCACCTCCAACCATTTCAGGAGCGCTTCGTCATCGTATTGATCGCCGAGCGCGCGCTTTGCCAAGCGGAAGAGCTTTTCGGGCGAGAAGCCGTAGCGGAGCAGATAATAGAGATAGAAGTCGTGCAACTCATAAGGGCCGACCAGATCCTCGGTCTTCTGCGCGATCTCACCCGAGGCGTTCGCGGGGAGAAGCTCGGGAGAGACAGGCGTGTCCAAAACGTCGCGCAGGCAAGCCGTGATCCTCTCGTCGCGCGAGACCTGCTCGGCGTAGTAGGACACCAGATGCCGCACCAAGGTCTTGGGGATCGAGCCGTTCACGCCGTACATCGACATATGGTCGCCATTGTAGGTTGCCCAGCCGAGAGCCAGCTCGGAAAGGTCACCCGTTCCCACCACAAGACCGTTGCATTGGTTGGCAATATCCATCAGCACCTGCGTGCGCTCACGTGCCTGACCGTTCTCAAAGGTGACGTCATGGTTGTTGATATCTTGGGAAATGTCGGCAAAATGCTGGGTTACCGACTTGGAAATGTCCACGCAACGGAAATCCACGCCGAGCGCCTCGCAAAGAAGAGTCGCGTTGCTTTTGGTGCGCTTAGTCGTGCCGAAGCAGGGCATGGTCACCGCGACCAGATCGGTCATCGGGCGTCCTGCAAGCTCCAAGGCGCGCGCGGCCACCAGAATGGCAAGCGTGGAATCCAAGCCTCCCGAAATACCGAGGACCAGCTTGGCGGCATAGGCGGCCTCCATCCGCTTTTTCAGACCGTGTGCCTGAATATTCAGGATCAGCTCGCAACGGCGCGCGTATTCGGTAGGATCGGAGGGAAGGAAGGGGTGAGGATCCACAAAACGTGTCAGCGGAGTTTTCACAAGGGGAAGAGAAAAAGGAATGGTCAGATAGTCCGATCCATCGGCGGTCGGATAGGTGCTCTGCTTCTGTCTTTCAGAGGAAAGAAGCTCCACGTCGATCTCGGAGCAAAGCAGCTCGCAACCGTCAAAGGGGTGGTTTTCCGCCAAGACCGTGCCGTTCTCGCAGATCAGGCAATGACCGCTGTAAACGCTGTCGGTGGTGGATTCGCCGTTTCCGCAGGAGACCGAGAGGTAGCTCGCGTGCAGACGCGAGGAAAGAGCTTGAAGCTGAGACGAAAGATACGCGCGATTTCCAACGATCTCAGTACGCGCGGTAGGATTGCAGATCAGGGTCGCACCGGCGGAGGCAAGACGCTGGGAGATCGGGCAGGGAGCGAGCGCGTCGCTTCCGACCACCACCGAGATCCGCAGGGAGGGGATGGAATCGGCAACGAACAGAAGTCCCTGACCGAACGGAATCGTTTGACCATTAAAGGACACAGAGGAAACCGCAGGAAGCGTCTCGGTCGATGCAAAGACGCGCGTCTCATAAGCGTCTCCGTGACCGACTGGGTAGCATTTGGGAACCAATCCCAAAAGACGTCCCTCAAAGCAAACGGCGGCGCAATCGAACCGCTTATGATCCTTTACAAAGGGCAGACCGACGATGCTCAAAAGCGACAGATCGCGCGTTTCCTCCAAATAACGTGTCAAGCCCTCCTCAGCGGCGGCTTGCAGTGTCTCCATGGAAAACAGATCGCCGCAGGTATAGCCTGTGATCGACAATTCGGGGAACAAAAGGATCGCGACCCCCTCGGCACTTGCCTGACGGGACAGACGGATCAATTCATCCGTGTGAAGGACCGTGTCTGCGGGGCGAACGGCGGGAACGGCCGCCGCAACCTTAACAAATCCGTTTTTCATAAAAAATCATCCCTTTCAAAATTCAAATCTATCCCCTATATTATACCTTCCTTTTTTCGGAAATACAAGTATTTTTTTGAAAAAAGGCAGAAGGATGGGAATATTTTTGCAAAATTCTTGCATTTTTGACGAAAATGTGCTATACTGTTGGAAAACCAAAAAATGCAGGAGGGAATCCGATCATGAAGGATCTATCCAGAAATTTGACCATGCTTTGCGACTTTTACGAGTTGACGATGAGCAATGGTTATTTCGTGAAGGGAATGCAGGACAAGATCGTGTATTTTGACGTATTTTACCGTCAAAATCCCGACAACGGCGGCTTTGCCGTGGTTGCAGGCTTGGAGCAGGTCGTGGAGTATATCAACGATCTGCACTTTACCGCAGAGGACATAGAATATCTGCGCGGAAAGGGCTGTTTTTCGGAGGATTTTCTCGCCTTTCTCGCCGATTTTCAATTTCGGGGCGATATTTGGGCGATCCCCGAGGGAACGGTCGTCTTCCCGGGCGAACCGCTCATGATCGTTCGCGGACGGGCAATCGAGGCGCAGTTTATTGAAACTTACGTGCTTATGATGCTCAATCACCAATCCCTGATCGCCACCAAGGCGGTTCGCCTGACGAGAGCGGCGAAGGGGAGAGCCATCAGCGAATTTGGCTCTCGTCGTGCGCAAGGCGCGGATGCCGCCATTCTCGGCGCGCGTGCCGCCTATATCGGAGGCTGTAACGCCACCGCCTGCGCGATCTGCGATCAGGCCTACGGCGTTCCCGCCACCGGAACGATGGCGCATTCGTGGGTGCAGATGTTCGATTCCGAATATGAGGCCTTCAAGGCCTACTGCGAGGTCTATCCCAACAACGCCACCCTTCTGGTCGACACCTACAACGTCCTCGAATCGGGTGTTCCGAACGCGATCCGCGCCTTCAACGAGGTGCTGGCTCCCAAGGGGATCCGTCGTTGCGGTATTCGGATCGATTCGGGTGACGTGGCGTATTTGACCAAAAAAGTACGGAAAATGCTGGATGACGCGGGCTGGAATGAGTGTAAGATCGTGGTTTCCAACTCCATGGACGAGTATATCATCCGCGAGCTTTTGCGTCAAGGCGCACAGATCGATGCCTTTGGAGTGGGTGAGCGTCTGATCACCGCAAAGAGCGACCCCGTGTTCGGAGGCGTGTATAAGCTGGCGGCGGTTGAGAACGAGCAGGGGGAGATCATCCCGAAGATCAAGATCAGCGAGAACGTAGGAAAGATCACCACCCCTCACTTCAAAAAGATCTACCGTCTGCGCGGTCGCGATACAGGCAAGGCCGAGGCCGATCTGATCTGTCTCTGGGACGAGACCGTGGACGACACCAAGCCTCTGGTCATCTTTGATCCCGAGCACACATGGAAGTCCAAAAAGATGGAAAACTTTACCGCCACCGAGCTGCTTGTCCCTGTTTTCCAAAACGGAAAGCAGGTCTACGAGCTTCCTACCATTGAGGAGATCCGTCGGCATTGCGCCGAGGAGATCGAGGGAATGTGGGAGGAGGTGCGCCGCTTTACCAATCCGCACAACTACTACGTTGACCTCTCGCAGCGTCTTTGGGACATCAAGCATGAAATGCTCAAAAGCAAGAGCGGAGCGACGAAACAGGACTAATTTCCACCGTTTCTCGGTATTTGAAAATCTCACCCACGCAAGAATGGCTTTGCGTGGGTGTTTTTTTGTAAAAAAAATGTCCTTTTTTTTGAAAAAACTATTGGAATTTCCAAAGGAATATGATATAATATAATTAACTATCCTGTTTGTCCTTCATTTTCGTGAATCCCGGAGGTGATTGCAATGCATTTTTGGACAGAGCTTTGGAGGAACATCGTTTCCTTTTTCCGAGATCATGTCGCCGCGCCCTTTTTGCAGTTTGGATGGCGTGATCTGTTGGATATTCTCATTCTTGCCATCGTTTTGTATCAGGTCTATCGCTTTTTCCGAAGCAGACGGGCAGGGAGAGTGCTTTGGGGCTTGGTGGTCGTGGTGATCGCCGGCCTTGTCGTCACGCTTTTGCGCCTTCCCACCCTCACCTATCTTGTCCAGCTCTTTGCGGCCGCCGCCTTCTTCTGCGTGGTGCTGATCTTCCAGCCCGAGATTCGGGACGCCTTGGAGAGGATCGGAAACTCTCGCCTTGTTAAGCCCAACGGCGACACGCTTCCGCGCAAGCGTCTTCCTGCCGCGAAGATCGTGGTGGATGAGACGGTGGATGCGGTCTTTGAAATGTCGGAGAAGCGCGTTGGCGCGTTGATCGTATTTGAGGGACTAACTCGCTTGGGCGAATCGGCGGAAAGCGGCAGAACCGTGGATGCGCGCGTCAGCTCTGCCATGCTTCGAACCATTTTTCACGATAAAACCCCTCTCCATGACGGAGCGGTGATCATTCGGGATATGCGGATCTGGAAGGCAGGCTGTGTGCTTCCGTCCACCAAGAGCCAAATGGATTTCGGCAATATGGGGACGAGACATCGCGCCGCCGTTGGTATCACGGAGGTGAGCGACTCGCTTGTGGTCGTGGTCTCCGAGCAAACGGGAACGGTGTCGGTAGCGCAGGATGGAATCCTGCTTCGCGAGCTGGATGCCGAAACCTTGAAGGATATTTTGATGACCTATATCGCGGGAAGCCTCTACTTGCAGATCAAGAAGGAGGATGCCAAGGCGACCGAGACGGCCTCGGCTGTGGCCGAGCTTGCGGCACGCAGAGCGGCGGCGAAGAAGCGCGAGGAAATGGAGCAGGCGGCAGCCGCTATGGCGGCCGAGGAGCCGGATGCGGATCTGCAAGCCACCGAGGAGCGGCGAGGAGGAAACTCTACCGACTCCGCTGATCCGTCCTAATGGGCAAGACCTTGGAAAGGAGATTTGCCATGAAAAAGAAAAACGTAATTGGACATATGACCGTTCCGAAGGAGAGCGTTGGCGGTTGGTTCCGCAGATGGGGGATCTTGCCTCGCTTTATCTGCCTTGTAGTTGCCGTTCTTTTGTGGTTGCTCGTTGCCAATCTTCTGCCAACCAAGGCGGAAGCGCAGGAATTCCACTCGTCCGCTGACCTATTTGTGGAAGAGGGACAATGAAAGAAACGGAACATCAAAGCTACCGCTATCTGATGGGTGGAGTCGAGGTCTCCCCGAATGCCGCCGATCAGGAGGTACTGCGAATTGCCTCAAACCGAATGAAGCGCCTGGGGGTCTCCCCGGAGCCGCTTCATTTTCGGCTTTATAAGAGGTCTGTTGACGCAAGAAAACGGGATCGGATCAAGCTGGTCTATACGGTTTTGATTGAATCCGACCGAGCGCTTCCCGAGAGGATCTGCGCCAAAGAGGGGCTTCGCCGTTTTGTTGAGCCAACCTTGCCCGATACCGTCGGGACGCAACCGCTCGCCGCTCCGCCGCTTGTGGTTGGGATGGGGCCTGCCGGTTTGTTTGCGTCTCTTTTGCTTGCCGAAAGAGGATATCGTCCCATTCTGATCGACCGAGGCGGCTCGGTGGAGGAGCGTGTTCGACAGGTGGAGGCCTTCCGCTTGGAGGGCCGCTTGGACACCGAATGCAACGTGCAGTTTGGCGCGGGCGGGGCAGGCACCTTTTCGGACGGTAAGTTGGTCACGCGCATTCACGATCCCTTGTTTCATCTCGTTTTGGAGACCTTTCATCGCTTTGGCGCGCCGGATGAGATCCTCACGCAGGCGAAGCCGCATATTGGGACGGACGTGCTCCGCGGAGTGGTTGACCGTATGCTTTTGGAGATCGAGCGCCTTGGCGGACAGGTGATCTACCGATGCCGCATGGACGATTTCTCCGAAAACCCCGACGGAACGCTGACCGTGAAGACCTCAAAGGGAGATCTGAAAGCAGGCGTTCTTTTGTTAGCGGTTGGACACAGCGCACGAGACACCTACCTGCGTCTGCTTCAAAAGAATGTTGCCATTGAGCCGAAGCCCTTGTCTCTTGGGTTTCGGATCGAGCATTTGCAGGCCGATATCGACCGCGCCCTGTACGGGGCGTTTGCGGGACATCCCAAGCTGGGACACGCCGAGTACGCCCTTTCGGATACGAAGGGGGAGAGAGGCGTTTACACCTTCTGTATGTGTCCCGGCGGAGAGGTCGTGGCGGCCGCCTCCGAGGAGGGGGGCGTGGTGGTGAACGGCATGAGCAACCACGCAAGAGACGGACGAAACGCCAACGCCGCGGTGCTGACCTCAGTGACCTGCGCGGATTACGCGCCTGTTTCGGGTAGCCTTGCCTTGGGCGCGATCGAACTGCAACGAAGTGTGGAGAGAGCGGCCTTTCGCGAGGGTGGCGGTGATTATTTCGCTCCGATCATGACGGTTGGCGATTTCTTGGAGGGGAAGCATGGAAGCGAGCCCACCAAGGTACAGCCCAGCTATCGCGACGGACGTGTGCGTCCTGCCGACTTTGCAAAGGTCCTGCCGCCCTTCGCGCATCGCTCCCTGCAATATGCTTTGCGTTCCTTTGGAAAGAAGCTCGAGGGGTATGATGCTCCCAACGCGATCCTCACAGCCGCCGAGACGCGAACCTCCGCTCCCGTTCGGATCCTTCGCGATCCCGAAGCCTATACCGCCATCGGGCAGAATAGGGTCTATCCGTGTGGCGAGGGGGCAGGGTACGCGGGAGGGATCACAAGTGCCGGCGTGGACGGCTTGCGCGTCGCCTCTGCCATCCTTGCGAGATTCGCTCCTTTGAGAGATTAAGTATAAAAATACCGAAAATACCGAAAAATACCGAAAAATACCGAGAAATAAAACGAAATTGATTTAGAAAGAGAGGTGATCCGACATGGCAAATGCAAGAAAGAAAAAGAAATGGGTCGTTCAATACGATGCCGCAGATCAGGCGGCAGAGGAGGCCGTGGCGCGGATCGCCCAACAGATCGGTCTCTCCCCCCTGACGGCAAGGTTGCTCTATCTCAGAGGCTACCGTTCGGTGGAGGATGTGGAGCGCTTTTTACGGATGGAGGAGACCGCTCTGCACGATCCCTTCCTGCTCACCGATATGCAAAAGGCGGTCGAGCGCGTGGAGCAGGCCTTAGAGAGAGGCGAGCGGATCGCCATTTACGGAGACTATGACGTGGACGGCGTGACCTCTGTCAGTCTTTTGTACCTCTATCTGCAACAAAGAGGCGCCGATGTGGGCTACTATATCCCCAGTCGGAGTTTAGAGGGCTACGGTATGTCCGTGGCGGCTGTTGATCGCCTGCGCGAAAAGGGTGTGAAGCTGATCATCACCGTTGACACGGGCATCACGGCCTACACCGAGACCGCCTACGCCAAAACACTTGGGATCGATGTGGTGGTCACCGATCACCATGAGTGCCGAGCAGAGCTTCCCGAGGCCTGCGCTGTGGTCAATCCTCACCGTTCGGGCGATGTCTACCCATTCCGTGAGCTGGCAGGAGTGGGCGTGGTGTTCAAGCTCGTCACCGCCTTGGAGATGAAGCTCTGTGAGAGACGGGGCGAGCCTGTTGTGGACGGTGTTCGCCGCGTTTGCCGCTCCTACGCCGATCTGGCGGCCTTGGGAACGGTTGCCGACGTCATGCCCGTGCGTGACGAAAATCGCTTGATCATTTCCATGGGTATCCGCAGAATGGAGACCGATTGCCGTTTGGGTATCCGTGAATTGATGAACGCCGCCATGACGCCTGCTTCCAAGGAAAAGGGAAAGGCGCAGAGAAAGATCACATCCACCTATATCGGATTTGTGTTAGCCCCCCGTATGAATGCGGCGGGCAGAGTCAGCAACGCGTCGATCGCGGTCGAATTGCTTTTGGCGGACGACAAGTCTCAGGCCGAGAAGCTGGCGCAGGAGCTTTGCGAGCTCAATACGCAACGGCAGGTCGAGGAAAATCGGATCACCGAGGAAGCCTATCGGAAGATCGAGGAGATCCCACAGGCCGATCGGGCGAGGGTGTTGGTGCTGGACGACGATTTCTGGCATCAGGGCATCATTGGGATCGTTTCCTCCCGCATTACCGAGCGCTACGGATTGCCCTCTATTCTCATCTCCTATGATGGTTCTATTGGTGTAAGTCCCTCCGAGACCGACATTGGAAAGGGCTCGGGAAGAAGCATTCAAGGATTGAATCTTGTGGAGGCGTTGGCCGATAGCGAATCGCTTTTGGTTCGCTACGGTGGACACGAAATGGCGGCAGGACTCAGCATTCGCCGTCGGGACGTGGAGGCCTTCCGCAAGCGGATCAACGAGTACGCCATGGAGCGGCTCGGTGAGGAGGCTCTGTTCGGAAGTCTGGACGCCGATTGCGAAACGCAGATCTCCGAGCTTTCCATCGCAGTGGCAGAGGAGCTCAATCGGTTAGAGCCGTTTGGCGTTTCCAATCCCGTGCCGTGCTTTGTTTTGCGAGATGCTAAGGTCTCGCGGATCGCGGCGATGGGAGGCGGCAAGCACGTTCGTTTTCAGGTGGAAAAGGATGGCCATACGGCATCGGCGGTCTGGTTTGGAACCGGGATCTCCGAGCTACCCTTTGAGGCCACCGATCCCGTGGATCTGTTGTTCCAGTTGAATGTCAACGAATATCTCGGTCGATCCAGCTTACAGCTTGTCATTCAAGATGCCTCGGTCTCCTGTCGCTATGAGCAGGAGCTGGACGCACAGAGAGCGCGCTACGAGGCGATCCGCTTGGGCGCGGAATACACTGCTAAGGAGCGCATCCTGCCTGATCGGGAGGATTGCGCCGTCGTTTACACCTTCCTCAAACGCGAAGCCAGAGCGGGAAGGACCGCTTTTAGTATGCGGTATCTGATGGGCGCGATCCCGTCGTCGGACGGTCTTGGCTTCAACTACATCAAGCTGAAATTTATCATCCGTATCCTGCAGGAATTGCAAATCTGCGATGTGACAGAGCCTGTGCCGGATCATCTTATGTTCGATATGCTCAGCACCAATAAAACCAATCTGGAAAAATCCTCGATCTTACATCGGCTCAGAGGGCAGTTGAGAAGGGAAGACCGTCTCTGACCCGATAAGAGAAGGAGAAAGGCGACTGCTTATGGAATCCCATGTTCATACCGATATCTCCCGTTTGTCCGATATTCTGCGCGCAACGGGGAAAAAATACGATCTGGAAAAGATCACGCGGGCTTATGAGTACGCGAGAGATCTTCATGAGGGACAGTTCCGCGTCAGCGGAGAGGCCTACATTTCCCATCCCGTTGCGGTCGCCGAGATTGTGGCAGGCTTGGAGCTGGATACCGATTCGATCTGCGCGGCTCTTTTGCACGACACGGTGGAGGATTGCGCCGAGCGCACCAATCTCCGTGAAATTGAAAAGAAATTCGGAGCGGATGTCGCTCTTTTGGTGGACGGTCTTACCAAGATCGTGATGTTGCAGGTGGAGGACAAGGAGGAGGCGCACATCGAGAACCTGAGAAAGATGCTGCTTGCCATGTCCCGTGACGTGCGAGTCATCTTTATCAAGCTCTGCGACCGTTTGCACAATATGCGCACCCTGAACGCCAAGCCCGACGCCAAGCGCCGCCTGACGGCCTTGGAGACCATGCACGTTTACGCTCCCTTAGCGCACCGATTGGGTATCCAACGCATCAAGCAGGAGCTGGAAAACCTGAGCCTGCAATACCTCGACCCCATCGGCTATAACGAGGTTCGGACACATATCGAGGAAAAGTACGGTCAGAACCTGAACTTCATCGAGAGCATCCGCGCGGCCGTTGATCGCAAAATGCGCGAAAACAACATCCATTTTGCTTTGGAGGGGCGGATCAAGTCGGTCTACTCGATCTACCGCAAAATGTATAATCAAAACAAGTCCTTCGATCAGATCTACGATTTTTACGCCCTGCGGATCATCGTGGACACCGAGCTGGAATGCTACACCGCGCTTGGATTGATCCACGAGATGTTCAATTCCATTCCCGGACGCTTCAAGGACTATATCTCCACGCCGAAGCCCAATATGTATAGCTCCTTGCACACCACCGTTATCGGGCGCGATGGTATTCCGTTTGAGGTGCAGATCCGAACATGGGAAATGCACCACGTCGCTGAGTACGGTATCGCCGCGCATTGGAAATATAAGTCGGGAACCGCCTCCAAGGAGGAGATGGACAAGAAGCTCGCTTGGATCGCAAGCCTGATCGAGACCGAGGAGGGCGCGCGAGACCCCGACGAGTTCATGAACGCTCTGAAAACCGATATTTTCCACGACGAGGTGTTCGTTTTTACCCCCAAGGGCGATGTGATCGCTCTGCCGAACGGAGCAAACCTGATCGACTTTGCCTATGCCGTACACTCCGCGGTCGGAAACAAGATGATCGGTGGAAAGATCAACGGCATGATCGTTCCCATTGACCATGCGCTCCAAAACGGAGAGATCGTCGAGATCCTGACCTCGTCCTCTACAAAGGGACCGAGCCGAGATTGGATCAATATTGTCAAGACCTCGTCGGCAAGAGCCAAGATCCGCGCGTGGTTCAAGAAGGAGCGCAGAGCCGACAACATTCTGGTGGGACGCGCGGCGGTGGATGCCGAGATCAAGCGGATCTGCGGCAAGAATATGCCGAACGATCAGCAAAAGGAGGAGATCCTTCAACCGATCTGCACGCGCTTTGGCTACAACAGCCTCGACGACTTTTTCAACGCGATCGGATACGGCGGTATCGCGGTGTCCAAGTTCCTTACGCGCTTGCAGGATGAATGCAACCGCGTGGTGCGTCCCGAGATCGAGGAGACTCCGCAGATCTTAGAGCCCCAGCAGATCCCGATTCGACCGAATCACCGCAATCTCCGCTCCAACGGAGGGATCGTGGTGGATGGCGAGAGCGGCTGTATGGTCAAGTTCGCGAAATGCTGCAATCCGCTCCCGGGAGACGCGGTGATCGGATTCGTCACCAAGGGCTTTGGTATCTCGATCCACAAGCAGGATTGCCCCAACGTGGCCCAAGGAAGGAGCAATCCCGAAAACGCCGATCGCTGGAAGGAAGCGCATTGGGAGACCGCCACGGGCGGAGAGGATCACAGCCTGTATGAGGCGCTTTTGCAGATATACAGCGACGATCGCATCGGAATGCTGGCGGATATCACGGTTGCGCTGGCCGATATGCGTGTATCGATCTTACAGGTAAATGTGGTGCGTCGCAACAGCGAGGCGACCATCGTCAATTTGAAGGTGGGGTGCAAGAACATCGACCATTACAATTCCATCGTGTCCAGACTTCGTAGTCTGAACGGCGTCAACAATATCCTCAGAGGCTTCTCCTGAGCATCCAAAGGGAAGGAATACAACCATGAAAGCAGTCATACAAAGGGTGACACACGCGCAGGTGTCGGTGAACGGAGAGGTCGTGGGAAGCTGTGAAACGGGCTTTCTGGTCCTCCTTGGTGTTGCTGTTGGCGACACGCAAAAGGAAGCGGATCTGTTGTGCCGCAAGCTGGTCAATCTTCGCGTTTTCGAGGATGAGAACGGCAAGATGAACCGCTCGATCCTGGATATCGACGGTGAAATGCTCGTGATCTCTCAGTTTACCCTTCTGGCAAATTGTCGGCACGGAAACCGCCCCGACTTCATGGCATCGGCAAAGCCCGATCAGGCGATCCCGCTGTACGAGTATTTCAAGCAGCAGGTATCCGCGGCAGTCCGACGTGTGGAGTATGGCATTTTCGGCGCGGATATGCAGGTGAGCCTGACCAACGACGGTCCCGTCACCATCGTGCTCGATACCGATAGTCTTACAAAATAAAGGATGACGTTATGAAACTGATTTTGAACGGCAATATCAATCCCTACTACGTACAAACGCTTTGCATGATCTTTTTTCCGGGCGCAAAGTTCAAGGAGGGGGATGAGGACGCGTCCGCTCCCGTTCTTCGCTTGGATCTGACCGAGGGAGAGGAGGGCATGGAGGCAACCGCCACCGTTTCCTTTGGTGGAAAAGAGGAGACCGCCACGAAAATACAGGCGTATTCCGATCTGCACACGAAGGAGAAGACCGCCAAGATCGCCTGCGGAGCCGCTGTGATCGCCGCCTGTGGCGCGCTGATGGGCTACCGTCCCTCTTGGGGAATGCTCACGGGCGTGCGCCCCTCCAAGGTGGCGACCGAGATGTTGCAGGCGGGGCTGAGCAAAACGAAGGTCAAAAAGCTCTTGGCCTCGGAGTATGCTGTGATCCCGAAAAAGGCGGCGCTGGCTGTTGATGTGGCACTCAACGAGCAAAGGATCATCGGAACACCCGGAAAGCGCGATTGCAGTGTGTATATCGCCATTCCGTTCTGTCCCACACGGTGCTCCTATTGCTCTTTCGTTTCCTATACCTCCAAACGGCTTTTGTCCCTGATCCCCGAGTATCTTGTGCATCTGGCAGAGGATATTCGCCTGATGTTTGGAAAGATCAACGAGCTGGGGTTGAACCTCAAATCGGTCTACATCGGCGGAGGAACGCCAACGGTACTCTCCGAGGAGCAGCTTCGGTTTCTCTTGGAAACGGTCGCCTCCTGTACCGATGTGAGCCGCTTGGAGGAATATACCCTCGAATCGGGACGGGCCGATACCATCACGGCCGAGAAATTTGCCATTGCCAAGGCGCTCGGCGTGACGCGTGTCTGCGTGAATGCTCAATCGCTTTGCGATGAGGTTTTGCAAAATATTGGTAGAGGTCACAGCGCAAAGGCGTTTTTTGAAGCCTTTGAGGTGGCAAGAGCATCGGGAATTCCGTATATTAATACTGATCTGATCGTTGGTCTTCCCGGTGACGATTTCCATACCTTTGCCAAGACCTTCGATCAGGTCGTGGCGTTGCGCCCCGAAAATATTACCGTGCATACCTTCTGCGTCAAGAAGGCGGCGGATATTCTGCGTCAGGATAGCCACATCTACTCCTTGCGAGGCGGGGATGCCGGCAAATGCGTGGATTATACGCAACTGCAAGCCTCGCAGGAGGGCTACCGACCGTACTATATGTACCGTCAGAAGAACACGGTCGGCAACTATGAGAACGTGGGCTTTGCCTTGGAAGGGGCAGAATGCCTTTACAACGTCTATATGATGGAGGAGGTGCATTCCATCTTTGCCGTTGGCGCGGGAGCGGTCTCCAAGCTGGTGGACTACCGTCCCGCAAACGGCGGAAAGCCGATCATCGAGCGGTTGTTCTATCCCAAGTATCCCTATGAATACTTGAAGGACGAGGGAACGGCCGAGCGCTTGGCGGCGATGGAAGCCTTCTATCACAAGCAGGGTCTTTTGGATTGATCGAGGAGATTTGCCCCGTTCCTTGGTCGATCCCTTGACCAAGGGCAGAAAGGAGCAAGAAATGAAACTCTATCAGGTCGCATTTTGCGAGGACCGAGAGGCGCAGGCGCGCTTGGTTCGACAGGGAGATCAACACTTTGATGAGCAGATGCAAGCATTGGCAGAGGCCTTGAACGCGCAATCGCTTCGATTCATTGGTCTGACAGGTCCAACCTGCGCGGGAAAGACAACGGCGGCCAAGCGGCTGACCGATCGTCTCCAACAATTTGGAAAGCGCGTGCATGTGGTCTCCTTGGATGATTTCTACCATCAGAAGGAGTACCTTCACGAATTGGCACGAAGAAAGGGACGGAGCGAGCCGGACTACGATTCCGAGGACACCATCAACGCAACCCTTCTTCGTTCCTGTGTGGAATCGCTTTTAGAGGGACGGCCGACGCGGATGCCTCGTTTTAATTTTAAAACAGGCAAGCGCGAGGAGGGAGAACTGTTACAAATGGGGGAGAACGACAGCATCCTCTTGGAGGGGATTCAGTTGCTTTACCCCAGAGTGGACGCGATCCTGCAAGGAAAGCCCTACCAAAGCATTTTCATCGGCCCTCTGACCGCCTTGGAGGTGGCAGGGGAGCGGTTTGAGCCGAACGAGATCCGCCTGCTTCGTCGGTTGGTACGCGATCATCATTTCCGCAATACCGACGCGGCGTTCACGCTTACCCTTTGGAAAAGTGTGCGAGAGAACGAGGAACGCAGTATCTTCCCCTATGTGGGACATTGCACCTACCGTATCGACTCGACCATGCCGTATGATCCGGGTATGCTTCGCCCGTACTTGGAGGCGATCCTGCCGAGGATCGAAAAAGAGAGCCCGCAGTGGGCGCAGGCGCAGGACATTTTGAAGAAAATACAGTCGGTGCAGGTCATTCCGTCCGATCTGATCGCGCCGGACTCTTTGTATAAGGAATTTATATAGCATGAATACGATCTTGAAGAACGTGCGTCTTTTGCCCGAGTACGGATACGGAGAAAAGCCCGTGTGCGTAGTGGTGAAGGACAAGAAAATAGCGGAAATTACCGAGAAAATGCCCGAAAATACCGAGGGCTATCAGATTGTGGACGGCCGCGAGGATCTTTTGATCCCTGCCTTCTACAACGCCCACAGCCACATCGCCATGACCCTCTTTCGCGGCTACGGCGAGGATCTTCCTCTGCAACGGTGGCTGGATGAGCGCATCCTGCCTGCCGAGGAGCTTCTGACCTATGACAGTGTCTATCACGCCTCCATGTGGGCCATCGCCGAGATGCTCAAGGCCGGTATTGCTTCCTTTTCGGATATGTATATGTTCGTGGATGCAACGGCAGAGGCGGTTTTGGAGACCGGCATCAAGGCAAATCTCTCCCGCTCGGTGGTCTCCTTTGATCCCGACGCTGATCCCTCAAAGGAATACCGCGTGATCGAGGCCTTGAAGCTGGCGGAGCGGTATCACGGAAGGGACGATGGTCGCCTTTTGATCGATCTCGCCCTGCACGCCGAGTACACAAACGTTCCCTCTGTTTGCTCCTATATGGCAGAGCAGGCGGCACGCTTGCAAACGGGAATGCAGATCCATCTCTCGGAGACGCAGCATGAGCATGCAAAATGCATCGAGCGTTGGGGCAAGACGCCAACCGCGTTCTTTTACGATACAGGTGTTTTGGATGTTCCAACGGTGGCGGCGCATGGCGTCTTTCTCACCGACGAGGACATTGCCATTTTGGCAGAAAAGAAAGCAACGGTCGCGCACAATCCCGTCAGCAATTTGAAGCTGGGAAGTGGCGTGATGCCGCTTCGCCGTCTTTTGGACGGTGGCGTGAACGTGGCCTTGGGAAGCGACGGAACGGCCTCCAATAATCGCTTGGATATCCTGCGCGAATTGCAATATGCCGCGCTGATCCATAAGGGCGTCAACCGTGATCCTGCCATCGTTCCCTCCAAGGAGATCTTCCGCTTGGCAACGAAAAACGGTGCTCTGGCGCAACGCAGATCGGATTGCGGAGAGATTCGCGTTGGCAATCGGGCGGATCTGGTTCTTCTTGACCGTCATTCTATCCACAATATCCCATCTTACGATGATTACGCCATGATCGCGTACAGCGCCCAGACCTCGGATGTACGCATGACCATGGTGGACGGACGCATACTTTATCAAGACGGCGCATATACTTGCATCGATGAGGAGCGCCTTCGCTACAACTTCCAAGAGACGCTTGCCCATTACTTTCAGTAAACGGCGGTGAGTGATATGGTGGAAAGCAAAAAAGCAGTAAAACAAACCTTTTTTTCGGGAGTTCTATTGCTAACGCTTTCCACCTTATTGGTTAAGGTCGTGGGGCTTGTCTATAAGATCCCCATGCTCTCCTATCTGGGCGCGGTCGGGATGGGATATTTTCATTCCGCATATGAATTGTACGCGCTGTTTTGCGTCATTGCCACGGCAGGATTGCCTGTGGCTCTTTCGGTTCTGATCTCGTCGGCCATCGCCTCGGGAGAAGGGGAGAGAGTGGGGGCGATCTATCGGGCGTCCATGGCCATCTTTGTGCTGGTAGGACTGGTGGGAAGTGGATTGATGGTCCTGCTTGCGCCTATGTTTTGCCGTCTTATCAAAAGTGAGAACGCCTATGCCTCGATTCTGGCTATCTCGCCAACCGTCTTTTTTGTTTGCGTGGCTTCGGCGTTGAGAGGGTATTTTCAGGGCTATCAAAAAATGCTGCAAACGGCGGTTTCACAGCTTTTGGAGGCGATCGGCAAGCTGGTGTTTGGTCTCTTGTTTGCCCGTTGGGCATTGCAGAGAGGAATGGAAACGCCTATGGTCGCGGCGGCGGCAGGGGTTGGATTGACCGCAGGAACACTTTTGTCGCTCTTGTATCTGCTCTTGGAAAAGCTACGTTTTCGGGAGAGCGAATCTGTTGAGAAAACCGTTGAAAGACCGACTTTTTCCGAAAAGTACCGCGTTATTTGGAAAAATCTTGGGAAATTGGCGATCCCCATGACGGTTGGCGCATCGGCTGTGAGCCTGACAAAGCTAATCGATATGACCATGATCCTGCGTCGACTGCAAAGCATAGGATACTCGGAAACAGCGGCAAACGCGGCCTTCGGAAGCTACACCACCTTGGCACTTTCGGTCTTTGCACTCTTGCCTACGCTGGTCAATTCGGTGGCGTTGCCTCTCGTTCCCATGCTCTCGGCGGCGATCGCCTCGGGGGATCGGGAAAAGCAGAGGCAAATGATCCAATCCTCCTATCAGCTCACCTCGCTCTTTGCCGTTCCCGCGTCTCTTGGCGTGGCGGCCTTTGCCAGACCCATCCTGCTTCTTTTGTTTGGAAACGAACCCGAGACGGTTGAGGTCGCGGCGCCGCTGTTGTCAATGCTTGGCGTCTCGGTGTTCCTGTCCTGCATGATCACCGCCACCAATTCGGTGCTTCATGCCTATCGGTCGGTCAACCGTCCGATCCTCTCGATGCTGGCAGGCTCGGCGGTGAAGGTGCTTTCGGCGTATTTTTTGATCGGAAATCCCAAGATCGGCCTCTATGGCGCGCCCATCAGTACCTTTCTTTGCAATCTGACGGTGGTGGGCTTGAATGTTTGGTTCGCCTTACGTGTATCGGGGGCGACCAAGGTTTCCATGTCGGTCTTTTTGCGTCCCTTTGTGGCGGCACTGCCGTCGGTGGCGGTGTCGTATAGCCTCTATACGGTCGCGATCCTGCGCTTTGGGGAAAAGGGGATCTTTACACTTGTCGCGATCCTTTTGACCTGTCTTTTGTATTTGTTTTTGTCGTGTCGCTTGCGCGCCTTGGAGCGTGAGGACATCTTGGCTCTGCCAATGGGAGAGCGTGTTTATCGGCTGCTGTTGCGCCTGAAATGGATTCCAAGGGAAATCGAACGAGAAGAAAAATAAAGGAGAAGAAACATGACACCGCCTGACAATGCAAGGGAAGCCATTGAGGCTCTTTTGTCAAAGAGCCGATACGATTTTGAGGATCTGATCGCGATCATGACGCTATTGCGCTCGGAGCAGGGATGCTCTTGGGATCGCGAGCAGACCCATCAAAGCATTCGAAACTGCTTTATCGAGGAGGTCTACGAAGCAGTGGAAGCGATCGACGGGGAGGATCCCGTCTTGCTTCGGGAGGAGCTGGGAGACGTTCTGTTTCAGGTGGTCTTTCACGCGCAGATCGAGGCTGAGGCGGCTCGCTTCACGGTCGAGGACGTGGTGCACGATATTTGCGTGAAGATGATACATCGCCATCCGCACGTGTTTGCAAGCGAGGAGGGCGTGAAGCCTGAGGACGCCTTGGCGCGCTGGGAGGCGATCAAGATCGAGGAAAAGCAACGGAGAACGCTCTCCTCGCGTCTGCGCGCGATCCCCGTGATCCTGCCAGCCCTTATGCGCGCGGAAAAGGTGGCAGGGAAGCTCGGTCTTTCCAAGGAGGACAAGCAGGAGGGTCTGCTTTCCGACATCCAACAAAAGGTGACAGAGCTTGAAA
Source organism: Eubacteriales bacterium (assembly GCA_045534875.1). Classification (GTDB taxonomy): domain Bacteria; phylum Bacillota; class Clostridia; order Oscillospirales; family CAG-272; genus UMGS1865. The sequence continues at coordinate 22,492 of JAZSKO010000223.1, forward strand.
ATGTGACGCCCGACGAACGGGACAAGCGGACGGGAGAGCTTCTTTTCTCGATCGTTTTGTGGGCGGCATCCCACGGTGTATCAGCAGAAAAAGCGTTGGGAGATGTCTTGGAACAGGTCATTCGCAACGTAGAATGGCAAGAAACATAAAAAAACAGCGAAAAATTACAAAAAAATACGGCATTTTGATGAAAAACCTCTTGCAATATGGGCAATAATATGGTAAAATATAGTTGCAAAGACCTTTCATAAAAAAAGGAAAAAGGAGAAAGAAAAAATGACCAAGACACAACTCATCGAAAAAGTTGCCCAAGAGACCGGTATGACCAAGAAAGCCGTTGGAGAGGTTTGCGACGCTTTGTTTGCAAGCATGACCGCATCCCTTGCAGCCGGTGAGGCTGTCCAGATCGCAGGCTTTGGCGCATTCACCGCCAAGGAGCGTCCCGCTCGCACCTGCAGAAACCCCAAGACCGGTGAGGCGATCGAGGTTGCCGCTTCCCGTGCCGCCGCATTCTCCGCAGCCAAGGCTCTCAAAGACAAGCTGAATGAGGCTTGATAAGTACCTAAAAGTATCCCGCATCATAAAACGCCGCACCGTCGCGAATGAAGCGTGCGACGCGGCGCATGTAACCGTCAATGGGAGGCCTGCAAAGGCCTCCTATGATGTCAAGGAAGGGGATATTATCGAGATCACCTTTGGTCAGAGAACCTTGAAGGTGCGAGTTTTGAGTGTAAAGGAATTCACTGCAAAGGCGGATGCCGCCAGTCTTTACGAGGTGATCCTCTGATGATCGCGTTGTTGTCCGCATAAAATCTCACATCTCTGCATATATATGGCGTAGCAAAGCAGAAAGCGAGGCAAAGCGCATATGAATGCAGAAAGAAAAGAAGACGCGCCGCGGTCGGATTCTTCGATTTTACTGAAAGATCGACGTCAGCTTGAAATCCACGGCGTGACCGATGTGATCCGCTTCGACGAGGATTCCGCCGTGTTCCAAACGGTTTGCGGAGCGATGACTGTTGAGGGGGACGGACTGCACGTTTCGGTTCTGAATTTGGAGCATGGGATCGTTTCCTTGGATGGGCGCGTGGATTCCATTCTCTATGACGACAGCGAAAGCGACGAAAAGCCCGAAAAGGGTGGCTTTTTCGGTCGTCTCTTTCGGTAAAGGACGCGAGGGATGACGGTTTCCCAGCTTGCCATCGCGCGGCTATATCTTGGCGCCTTGCTCCTTGGAGTTGCGATGGAGGTGGTCTATGAGCTGCTTCGCATCCCGGGGCTTCTTTTGGGAGCGCCATCGGCTTTTGCGCAACGAGCGCGAGCCATTTCCTTGCCGTTGATCGGCAATCGACCTCGCCGTAAGCATACGCGCTTGCAGGGCGTGGTCATTTTTATCGAGGATGTGTTCGTTTGCGTCTTTGCAGGCGTTGCCATGATTTTGCTGTTTTATGAGCTGTATAGCGGCAAAATACGCATGGTTGCCTTTCTGTTTGCGGCGTTTGGCTTTTTCCTTTCCCGCCTTTCGCTTGGGAAGGGAATCCGCTTCTGTGCCGAGGCGCTGGCTTTTGCATTGGTGTGCGGTGTGCGATATCTGGTCTTCTTCGCGGTTTTCCCTGTGCGATTTCTCGGAAAATGGCTGTGGAGAAACGTGATCCAAAAGGGAAGGGCGCGGATCGAAAAACGAGGGAGAGCGCGAGAAACGAAGCGTTGGGAGCAGGAAAGCGACCGCTTGGCCGCCTTTTTGGCAACCGGCGACAGGATAAAAAAACGAAAGGAGCGGCAGAAAGCCAAACGGAATGAAAAAACAATTCAGCCTGAGCCTCTTGCTGAGGATCTTTCTGGCCGTGATGATCGTGGTGTCGCTCGTGATCTTTATCAACAGCGTGATGCGCTATAACGAGCTGAAAACCGAGCAAAAGGAGCTGGAACAGACCAAGCAGGAGCTCACCGAGGAAAAGGAAGAATTGCAGGAGCTGATCGACTCCGAAAACAGCGAGAATTTCATCGTTCGGATGGCGCGAAAATTCTGGGGACTCTTTTTCCCGGATGAGGAAGTCTACTTTCAGAATCAGAATTCATAAGGAATAGGAAAGAAAACCAAGACAATGGCAGAGAAAAAGCAAGAGCAAAAAAAGTCTGTGGCGCAGAACCGCAAGGCGAGACACGACTATTTTGTGGAGGAGACCTATGAGGCGGGGATCGCTCTCTTGGGAACCGAGATCAAAAGCATTCGCCGCGGAACCGTGAATCTCAAGGACTCGTATTGCACCTTTGAGAAGGGCGAGCTTTTGGCGGTTGGCATCCACATCAGCCCCTATGAGCAGGGAAATCGCTTTAACCACGATCCCCTGCGAAACCGAAAGCTACTGATGCATAAGCGAGAGATCATGAAGCTCATGGGGCAGGTTCAGCAGAAAGGGTACACCTTGGTGCCGCTTTCCCTGTATCTTCTCGGAAGCTACGTAAAGGTGGAGCTGGGGCTTTGCCGAGGCAAAAAGCTTTACGATAAGCGCGAATCCGACGCCGAGAGACAGGCGGGCAGAGACATGGAGCGACACATGAAGGATCGGTCCTATGAGGGCTAAAACGCGGTAAAAACCGCAAAAAGTGACCAAAATCAGCCGAAAAAGACAGAAAGAACGGCTTGACAAATGGAAGAAAATACGATATAATAGAAAAGCAAGAAGCGTCCCACGACGCCGCTCCCTCCATGGGGGTGCAATGGTTTCGACGGGGATTCTGAGGCAAGATAAGCGTGGCGAGCCGGGTAATCTCGTAAACTGCCCAACCTTAAAAAATAAACGACAACGATTACGTTGCAATGGCTGCCTAAGTTTTACGCTTCGGCGTAAGACTTGGCAGTGCCGTGACCTGCGGGTCACCCGTTCCTCCGTTGAGTACTGCGGCTTCGGACTGAACGTCATCTGAGCAGTGAACTTGCATCGGTGGTTCGCTCTTGAACCGATCAAGCAGAAAAGGGCTACCGAATGAGTGAGCGTGTCTGTTCGCGCTCTCAAACGGGAAACTTTAAATAACAGACTGTCCACGAAGAAGGTCTTGTCAAGGGGTTTTCGGACATGGGTTCAATTCCCATCATCTCCACCAACAAAAAGAGAACTTTTGTCTACCAAAAGTTCTCTTTTTGTTTATCCAAGCCGCAGGCTTGGTATATCATCACGACGCAGTCGTGTATATCATCAAGGGCGGCGAGCCGCCCTTGTATCTCATCACGCGTCAGCGTGCATCTTCCTGCGGCTTGATGATATCCAGCCCTACGGGCTGATGATATACCGCAACAAGTTGCGGATGATATACACGCCTTCGGCGTGATTAAGAATGCAAGGGTTCATTTCCGCAAGGAAATTATTTCACATTCGCGCAAGACGAATGTTTCACTTGAAAATATGTAGAAACGGTTGCTTTTTTGAAGTTTCCGTGATATAATGAATGCAAGGAAATGAGAAAAGGAGGATACATAATGAAAAGAATCTCTTGTTTGTTGGTGATTTTATGTTTGATGTTCTTTTTTTGCGGATGCAACGATAGTAAATCGGATGACTTTGGGACAGTAGATTTATCGTATGAACATGTCTATGAGTTAAATGATTTCAAGTGTTATGTTTCATACCTTGACCAAAACAAAACAATAGAGGGGGAAACCGCAAAAGAATTATATAAAATCGTCACAGAGGCAAAAGAGGGGCTGGAACATTCTTGGCC
>JAZSKO010000052.1:0-15632 GCA_045534875.1 Eubacteriales bacterium
TTCCAACCTCGATGCCTGCCTTGCCGTCCACCACGATGATGGCACTGTCCACCACGCGCAGAGCCTGCAAGACCTCCCCGTTGAAGTCCAGATAGCCGGGGGTGTCGATGACATTGATCTTGACATCCTTCCACATTACGGGTGCGATCGACGCCGAGATCGAAAGCTGACGCGCCACCTCCTCGGGGTCATAATCACAGACCGTGTTGCCTGCGGGGGTGTTTCCGAGGCGGTCGGTCTCTCCTGCAATATACAGCATTGCCTCAGCCAAGGAGGTCTTTCCGCTTCCGCCGTGTCCCAGCAATGCAACGTTTCTGATGTTCTTGGTCTCAATCTTTGCCATTGTAATAACCCAATTCAATACCTTTCTTTGTTTTCAGCTGAAAAGGGGCAAGACAGCCGTGTTTTTCTCTGTCTTTTGTCCCCATTCTTTTTCTGCTTTCTTTTATTATATCATACGCAAAACTGTTTTTCAAGAGACCGGATTCACTTTTTTGCTGACCAAATGTAGAATTCAACTCCCTCTTTTTGGTTATTTTATACAATTCCAACATGAAAAAAGCAGGCATTCCCTTCTGTGGGAACACCTGCTGTTCGGTTTTTCGGTTCAACTCTCGTCGAGCTTTACGCGTCGGAAGCGAATAAGCGAGACGATGACCGAGAGGATATTGAAGCTCTCGCCAATGAGTCCTCCGATGGAGAAATAGACTGCGTTGTTTACGATCCAAATCGGTGAGATTAGGAAGAGCTGTGTATAGCGGATCAGCTTTCCGTTCTGCGTCCACATAGCCAGCGTTCCGCCGCTCTGCGCCACCAAGAGCAGAAGCGCGATCCACCATACCTCATCCATCACAAAAATGGATATCAGCGTAAAAACCACGAACGACGCCATGAGAAGGATCAGGATCATCGGCTTGCGGTAGCGACGATCTAAGGAAAAAAGCAGACCTCGGATAATGGCAAGGATATTCATAAAGGCCGCGGACGGCGATCCCAAGATCCAAAGCTGTACCGCAAAGCAAGCACCGCAGGTGGCCTGACAGAGAAAATAGAGCTTGTTGCGCTTGCATTGATAGGAAAGGATGGCAAACACCATTCCGAGATATCCGATACACTGTATCGGATGAAAGAATTCCTTGATCCATTCCATGGGGGAAAGATCTCCTTTTTCTTGAAGGGTGATTTAATCTTGGTCGAGCTTTACGTGTCGGAAGCGGATAAGCGAGACGATGACCGAGATGATATTGAAGCTCTCGCAAAGGATCCCTCCGATGGAGAAATAGTAGATATTATTGATGATCCAAGACGGCGAGCTGAGCAAAAGCTGGTTGAAGCGGATCAGCCTTCCGTTTCGCGACCACATGGCCATCATGGCGCATCCCTCCGCCAAAAGCAGGAGCAGTGCGATCCACCACACCTCTCCCATCACCAGCACCGACACCAGTGCAAAGGTGACGTACGCCACCTCCAACAAAACCAGCAGGATCGGCTTGCGGTAGTGCGGCGGCAAGGAAAGGGTGAGCCCTCTTGCGACATTGATGATGTTCATAAACGCGCCCGACAGCGATCCGAGCAAAAGAAACTGCGTGGTGAAGCAGACCGAGCAAAGCGTTTGGAAGATGAAATAGAGCTTATTTCGCTTGCATTGATAGGAAATAAAGGCGCAGGCCATGCCCATGTATCCGATGATTTGTACCGGATGAAAGACCTCCTTGATCCATTCCATGTGTGTGTCTCTCCTTTCACCTGAAAAACAGGCGTTTTGCGTTTGCGGCTGTGATGGTTGCGGCCTGCTGAGGCGTGCATTTCCAGATGTCTGCCAATACTTGCAGGGTGTAGACCAACAGTCCCGAATGGTTGAGTCTTCCGCGCATGGGGTGCGGCGCGAGGTAGGGCGCGTCGGTCTCGATGAGAAGTCGATCCTGTGGGATCGCGCCTGCCACCTCCCGCACCCTTGCAGCGTTTTGGAAGGTAAGCGTTCCCGAAAAGGAAATGTACCAGCCTCGCTTGACCAACTCCTTCGCCATCTCCGCGCTTCCGCTGAAGCTATGGAAGACGCCTCTCACACCGGGATAGCGCATCACCGTATCCATGCAATCGCCGTGCGCCTCGCGGTCGTGAATGATAACGGGGATCTCGATGTGCTGCGCCATCTCCATTTGCGCGCGGAAGAACAGCATCTCCTTTTCCTTATCCAAGGGGATCTCCCCGTAATTTTCGTAGTGATAATCCAAGCCGATCTCGCCGAGTGCCACGATCTTTCGCTCTCGGCGGCTCTCAGGCGTTCCGAGCAGATCGGAAAGCTCCTCCAAGGCAAGCTCGGGATAGGCGATCCTGTGGCAATCCTCGGGGTGAATCCCCACCGCCGCGAACAGCCCATCATGCTTTTTTGCCTGCTCGATCGCTCTGCGTGAATTCTCGCAGTTCGTTCCCACGTTCACAGCGAATTGGACGGGTCTTGGCATGACCTGACAGAGGACCGCGTCCCCTCCCCCGACCTCGTCGAAGCGACGGTCGAAGTAGTGGGCATGGGAATCGAAGATCCCCTCCAGCTCGGTCTCGGGTACTACAAGCTCGGTTTTCGGCGGTTGTTTTTTGTCATGTCCCGTCTCCTTGCTTGGGGTAGTTTTGGCAACGCCCTCGCCATCCAGCTCCTGCTTTAAGGCACGGTGGAACAGCTCGTCGATCTCCTTTTTCGGGTCTGCCTGCTCATAGAGCACCCGATAGACCGCATTGCAGATGGGAAGCTCCACGCCGTAGCGCGCCTCCAAGACCTGCAAGGCCGCCGCGGTGTAGTAGCCCTCGGCCAGATCAATGTATTCCTCTCCGCGCACGAAGCTCTCTCCGAAGCGACGGTTATGGGAAAAGGGCGAGAAAACGGTGGCCTCATAGTCCCCCAAATGGCAGAGTCCGTAGGCCGAGAAGGGGTTACCGCCCATAGCCTCCATCAAACGGGAGATCTCCTTCGTGCCTCGGCTCATGAGCGCGCCCTTGAGCGTTCCCAGCTTCATGCCGTCCAAAAAACCGGCGGCGATGCCGATGACGTTCTTCGTGGCCGCTCCGATCTCGTTTCCAATGAGATCCTGTCCGTAATAGAAGCGGATCAGATCCCCCGAAAAGGCCTCCACGAGCCGTTGCTTGACGGTCTCGCTTCGGCTGTCGATGACCATACAGTTGGGGATCCCCGCGTAAAACTCCTGCACGTGTCCCGGCCCCAGCCAGACCGCCACTCGGTTGGAGGGATGGGTGCATTCCTCGGCGATCTCGGAAAGTCGTTTTCCGCTTCCCATCTCGATCCCCTTCATGCACAGGATCAGGATGCGATCGCGCAGGTCAAAGGCCGCCAATTCTCCCATGACGTCTCGCAGCTTTTGCGACGGGACCGACAAAATGATCGCCTCGGACTCGGCCGTGGCGGCTTGCAGGGAGGTCTCCAAGCGCACCGATGCGGGGAGGGTCAAAAGATCGTTGGAGCGCGTCTCCAAAAAGGCTCTCATGTGGGGAGAGGTGTCCCTACCGTACAGGGTGACCTTGTGCCCGATGCGATCCAGATACCACGCAATGAGCGAGCCCCATCTTCCGCAACCGATCACGGTTATCGTCATCTCGTTCTCCTTTCCGACGGTCTTCCGTCCCAAAAAGTCGGGAGGACCGCCTTTCGCCCATCGGCAAAAGGCAGTCTCCCTTTGATCATTCTGTTTCTTAGCGAATCCGCTCGCCCAGCGGAGTATCGTCGGAGAGGAAGACCACGCGAACCGTCTCCTCGCCCGATGCCAGCACCATGCCGTTCGACTCCACGCCGCACAGCTTTGCCGGATGCAGGTTGGCAACCACGATCAGTTTCTTTCCGATGAGCTGGTCGGGGGTGTACCACTTGGCGATGCCCGAAACGACCTGTCTCTGCTCATATCCCAGATCGAGCTGTAATTTCAGCAGCTTCTTTGCCTTCGGGATCGGCTCGCAGGCGATCACCTTGGCGGTTCTGAGCTCGACGTTCATGAAGTCCTCAATGCCGATCAGGGCGCAACCCTCGGGCTTTTCGGGCTTCTCCTCGGCCTTGGCCGCGGCGATCATGGCCTGTCTCTCCTCCTCGAAGCGCGCCAGCTCCTTTTCCTCGTCCACGCGAGCAAACAGCACCTTGGAGTCGCCTGTTTCGGTTCCGGGGAGCATACCCGAGAACTGCTCCAAGCCTCCGATCGTGTCGAAGGTGGTCTTATCGGTTCCCAGCTCCGCAAGGATCTCCTCGGCGGTAGCGGGGATGAAGGGCGTCAGCATGACGGCTCCCCAACGGATGGCCTCCAAGAGGTTATACAGCACCGTTCCGAGCCGCTCGCGCTGGCTTTCGTCCTTGGCAAGCGACCACGGGGTGGTCTCGTCGATATACTTATTGGCGCGGCTGAGCATGGTAAACACGCCCTCGAGACCATCGGCAATGCGGAACTCATCCATCGCGGTGCAAAGTCCTGCGAAGGCGTCCACAGCGGCCTGCTTCAATTCTCCATCCGTTCCGATCTCCTCGGTCGGGGTGGGAACGACCTTGCCGAAATACTTTTTGTTCATATCCAAGGTGCGCTTGACAAGGTTTCCGAGGTTGTTGACCAGATCGGTGTTGTAGCGCTTGATGACCGCCTCATAGGTGATCGAGCCGTCGGAGGCGAAGGGCATCTCGGACAGAGCGTAGTAGCGCACACCGTCCACGCCGAAATGCTCGGCGAGCTGATCCGCGTAGATCACGTTGCCCTTGGACTTGGACATCTTATCCATTCCGAAATTGAACCACGGGTGACCAAACACCTTCTTGGGCAGCGGCAGGTCGAGCGCCATGAGGAAGATCGGCCAGTAGATGGTGTGGAAGCGCAGAATGTCCTTGCCGATGATATGCACGTCGGCAGGCCAGTAGTGTCTGAAATGCTCGGATTGCTCCTCGAAGCTCTTATCGGGATCGTAGCCGAGAGCCGTGATATAGTTGGTCAGGGCGTCCAGCCAGACGTAGACCACGTGACGGTCGTCGAAATCAACGGGAATACCCCACTTGAAGGAGGTTCTGGACACGCAAAGATCCTGCAAGCCCGCTTTGAGGAAGTTGTTGACCATCTCCTTCTTGCGAAGCTCGGGCTGGATGAAATCGGGATGCTCGTCGATATAGGTCATGAGGCGGTCGGCATACTTGCTCATCTTGAAGAAGTAGGCCTCCTCCTTCGCTTGGGTCAGGGGTCTGCCACAATCGGGGCATTTGCCGTCTGCCGCTTGGGTGGCGGTGAAGAAGGACTCGCAGGGGGTGCAGTACCATCCCTCGTACTCGCTCTTATAGATATCGCCCTGCTCATAGAACTTGCGGAAGATCTTTTGTACGGCGCGCACGTGCTGGTCGTCGGTGGTGCGGATGAAATAGTCGTAGGAGCTGTTCATACCGTCCCAGATCGCGCGGATCTCGCCCGCAACGCCGTCCACGTAGGTCTGCGGCGTGATGCCCTGCTCGTTGGCAAGGTTCTCGATCTTCTGTCCGTGCTCGTCGGTTCCCGTACAGAAATAAACGTCCTTTCCTCTTGCCCGTTGGTATCTGGCAACGGCGTCACTCATGATGATCTCATAGGTGTTGCCGAAATGCGGCTTACGGGATGCGTAGGCAATGGCGGTGGTCAGATAATATTTTTCACTCATGGTTTGTATCCTCCAATTGGGTTGTTTCATTCAGCTTCCGACAAACGCGGAAATAGGAGATCAGCATACGGGGCAACACGTCCAGCATCAGAAGGACAAAAAAACTGATCAGGGAGAGAAGCATCCATCCGAAAAAGCCCTTCCAGAAGTGGCTTGCGACCGATACGGCGTAGGGTCGCATTCGCGCGTCCGTCTCGTCCTCGTTTTCGGCCAAGACGAAATAGGGATAGAAGAAGTCGCGGCGGCACAGGAAGAACCACAGAACCCCAACCCCGATCATAACGGGAACGATGGCGACGGCAATCGGCTTCCAATTCTCGGGAACAAGCTCCACGATCAGCCAAAGTCCTCGCTCCACGCCCCACAAAAGGGCTACCTTCCATCCAAACTGCGCGGACAGAGTAAAGGCCGAGGAGTACTGCTCGCGAGAGGAGAACACCGAGAACAGGTCGGTCAGGATCACCTCCTCGCCTGCCTCCATCCCTTGCGCCATTCGCAACAGCCCCACCCATAGGGGAAGCGCGAACAGGATGGTGAAGGCCGCGATCGTGCAACCGTACAGGAACAGCGCACCGAAGGCAAGCGGCGTGGGAAGGCCGGCCAAGCGAGGCACTATGACAAGATAATAGAGCGTATCCAGCATAAAGTAGGGCAACACCGTGGTGGCGCAAAGCATGATCGCTTGGATCAGCTTGAAGCGATTGGATTCTCTCGCGAGCACCTGATCGGTCTCCTCGCGCAACAGTCCCATGTGGATACCATCCACTCGTTTTTTCATAGGCAACCGTTCCCTCCTTCTTTGTTTTTCGTACATCTTTCTTTATTATACCAAATATTGCGTTTTTTTACAATAGGGTTTTCGCATTTTTTTCGTTTTTGAGGGAAATACTTTTCAAAAAACGCAAGGAGCGACGTGGTATGTCCTTTTCCTTTGATCCCTCCCCCGATCCCCCGCACGAAAAGGAGCAGGCGACTTGGAAACGGATCGGGGAGATCTTTGAGAGCAGTCGAAGCAAAAACGGCTTTTCGGACGCCAAGCGAACGATCCTCTCGGCGCGCCCCTATCGGCTCTGGCAACGAATTCTCGCCTACGTCCGTCGCGCGCGGATGCTTTCGATCATCTATCAAATCTTGCGCTGGCTTTTGATGCTTTTGCACACGGGAACCTTGGTTTTGCTGACGACCATTCTGTTTTTCTTTGTGCTTCCCCTGCTTGCCGTTTCGGCTCTTTTGGTGCTTTTCGTGATCCTGGTTGACCTGCCGAGAGCCAAAAAGCGGCTTTTGTCCTGCTTGAAGGGAAAACGGGTGTACCTGTTCTTTTCCCCGATGGGAAAATTTGGAGAGGGAAACGCGAGAAATTTTGCAAGCGACCCGAAAAACGTGGTCTTGGTGGTGTCTCCCTTTTGGGTGTCCCCGAAGGGGCTGGGCGAAAATCGGCTGTACGCGAACCTCAAAAAAGAGGGCGAGGGACTATTTTTGATCCGACGGTACTTGTTCTTTTCCCTGCGACGCCATCTGCCGTCGGACACCGTGACAATATTTTGAGAACCGTATCCCTTTTGCGAAAAAGGACGAAACGGCTGACCGAAAGAGAGAAAAAAAGAGAGGCTTTTTTCGCTTTGGGGGTTGACAGAATCCAAATTTTGTATTATAATAGACGGCGACGGATGCAGATGTAACTCAATGGCAGAGTGTCCGCACCCCAAGCCGAATACGCGGGTTCGATTCCCGTCATCTGCTCCAATGGAAAGGGCTCCCCACTCGGGGAGCCCTTTCCATTGGAGCAGATGACGAGCTTTGAGAAATCGTGCGCGCATATTGCGCTCGCGGCGAATTTGCGTAGCAAATTTGCGCCTCGATTGCAACGCAAGCGAGGCTTGGTTCAGATTCCCGTCATATGCTCTCTTTTTGGAGCAGATGACGGGCTTTGAGAAATCGTGCGCGCATATTGCGCCCGCGGCGAATTTGCGTAGCAAATTTGCGCCTCGATTGCAACGCAAGCGAGGCTTGGTTCAGATTCCCGTCATGATTTCTTATTCACAAAATACAATTTCAATGGGTTTTCCTATTTTATTAGCATATTCGATCACCGATCTTGTTCCCTTTGATCTTCCGTTCCAAAAAACAATGATTTTATCCGCATACTCCACGATCCTTTTGTTTCTCACAATGGGAGCAGCACGACCGTAATGCTCATACTGTGGCAAAAATTCCGTGAGCTTTAATCCCTTCTTTTTTGCATATTCTGCGGCGCAAGAATCCACGCCAACAGCACCTCCTGACACAATCTCATCTGCTTCCTTCGGAATATATCCATCAAGCGCGATATTCGTAAGACTTCTCGATCCAACCACTGCTACTTTCATTTTTTACCTCATAATAAATATATTTTGGATGCATTCTATATCCATCTACAACATTTTAACACAAAATGGTTGTAAAGTAAATATAAAGTACATTCAAAAAAGAGGTTTTTTATGGCTATCAAGAGTTTATCCATTCGGATCGAAGAAGAAATGCTGGACAAATTGCACGTCATCGCTGACTATGAGGGCAGAAGCGCGAACAGCCAAATTCTCGTTCTCATTCGCGATCTGATCGAAGCCTATGAGGAAAAGCACGGCGAGATCAAAACTGGAAAACGGTGATTAAAAAAATAGAACAAACCGAGCGGAAAGTCATCACTCTCCGCTCGGTTTGTTTTTTCTTCATATTCAAATCAACGCCATCAGAACCAGTCCCACAACGATCAAAAGCATTCCCGCGAAGGCCTTTTTTGTGAGCTTTTCGTGGAAGACCAGATAGGAAAAGCCAACCGTTACCAACAGGCTGAGCTTGTCGATGGGCGCGGCAACGCTGACGTCGCCGAATTGCAGGGCGTAGTAGTAGCAGATCCACGCCGCTCCCGTCGCGATTCCCGACAGGGCGATGAACAACAGCTCCCGTTTCCCAACCTTCGGGATCAGGCTCAGCTTGCCTCTTGCAAAGACCACCACAAACATCAAAACGACCACCACGCTGGTTCGCAGGGCGGTTGCTAAGTTGGCCTCTACCTCGGAAAGCCCCAGCTTGGCGAGGATCGAGGTCGCCGCCGTCATGAGCGCCGACAGGATCGCATAGAACAGCCAGCTCTTTTTCGCGTCGCTTCTCTGTACCGTTTGCGCGCTTCGTCCTCGTTCCAGCATCAAAAGCGTTCCCGCCAGCATGATCACCATGCCAATGATCTTTCCCCAGAGATTGTCGGTCTCCCCGAACAGAACGATCGCCGCCAGAACCGTGAGGATCGTGCTGGACTTATCAATCGGCGCGACGAGGTTGACGTCCACCTGCGAGAGCGCCTTGAAATAGCAGATCATCGCGCCCACCGTGGTCACACCTGAGAGCAGAATGAACAGGATCGGCTTCCATCCGAGCGTGGAGAGCTCCGTGATCGACCCCGACGGGATCACCATTCCCCACGCGAACAGAAGCACCACCACGTTTCGGCAGGCAAGGGCTACATCGGTGTCGGTCTTTTTAATTCCTATCTTTGAAAAGATTGCCGTGATGCCTGCAAAAAAAGCAGACAGGGCCGCCATCAACTGACACATTTCATCATCTCCTAACCGCTCTATTGTAGCATTTTCCCCTTGCTTTGTCAACGCATTTTCCCATTTTTTGAAAAAAACATCGCAAAATCGCCAAAGGGTGGCACGTCTTGACACCCTTTGGCACTTTTTGGCACAGATTTTTGCGCTACACTATTGGCACACGGAAACGAAGAAATGAGGTGAAGCCCATGTGCGCTAAAAAATCGCTGTCCTTGGAGTCCGTGATCTCCGAGGGGCATCTGGAACGCTATCTCAACCGCTACTTAAAGGATTGCCGTCCCCCTCCCGACGCCGATCCCAAAAAACACCAAGGGAGACTTCCCAACCTCGCCGGCTTTTGTCGCTGGCTGGGATGCGGCATCTCCGAGGCCGAGGCTCTGCGGCTCTCCCATCCTGCCGAGGCCGATTACCTGCTGGCCGTGATGGAGGACGAAGCGCTCAATTCTCCCGTCCCCCCCCCCACCGTGGTGTCTGCCTACCTGAAAAAGCGGCTCGGCTATGGGGATAAGACCGAAGCCGTCTCGGGTGCGGAATGCGGTGAGATGCGCGTGATCTTTGAGCATGACATTACGGAGGATGGTGCATGAGCCGCTCGCCAAGCTCCCCACGCGAGCAGAGCCGCATCCTTCGCATCCGCGGAAAACCGAATGAGCGACAGAAGGCGTTTTTCGCCTCACGCGCTCGGTTTACCGCCTACGGTGGCGCGCGCGGTGGTGGTAAATCTTGGGCTCTGCGGCGCAAGCTGACCGCTCTCTGCTTGCGCTATCCCGGGATCCGCTGTCTCTTGATCCGCCGCTCCTATCCCGAATTGCGCTCCAACCACGTTCGTCCCCTTTTGGAGGAATTTCCCGGTCTGATCGAGTACCGAGAAAGTGAAAAATGCCTGTTCTTTCCCAACGGAAGCAGCATCGCTCTCGGCTACTGTGCTTCGGATCGGGACGTCCTTCGCTATCAGGGTCAGGAATACGATATCATTGCCATCGACGAGGCAACGCAGCTGAGCGAGCATCAGTTTTCTATTTTTAAGGCCTGTCTGCGAGGCACGGGCGCGTATCCGCGCCGTATGTATCTGACCTGTAACCCCGGTGGCATCGGACACGCTTGGGTGAAGCGACTGTTTGTGGATCGGGTCTTCCGCTCGGACGAATCCCCCGAGGATTACCGCTTCATCCCCGCTCGCATCTACGACAATCCCGTCCTGCTTCAAGCCGATCCCGACTATATTCGCAGTCTGGAAAGTCTCCCCGAGAAGCTCAAGGCGGCGTGGCTTCACGGTCGCTGGGACGTGTTTGAGGGACAGTTCTTCCCCGAATTTGAGGAGACGGTCCACGTTTGCGCCCCCGAGAGCATCCCCTCCGAGCTTCGTTGCTTCGCGGCTCTCGACTACGGCTTCGATATGCTGGCGGCTCTGGTTTTGGGAGTGGATGGGGAGGGGCGGCTGTTCGTTCTGCGAGAGACCTGTCGCCCCGGCCTGACGCTTCGGGAGGCGGGAGAGGCAGTGAGCGAGCTTTGCTCGGGATACCGCGTGGAGTACATCACAGCCTCCCCCGATCTTTGGAATCGGCGTCAGGACACCGGAAAAAGCGGCTTTGAGATCATGCAAGCCGTTCCCGGGATGCCTCCGATGACAGCGGCGGACAACCGTCGCGTGGCAGGCTGGCGCATCCTGCGCGAATACCTCAGCCACACCTCCGATCATCCCCCGCGCTTGCAGGTCAGCGCGTCCTGTAAAACGCTGATCGCCTCGCTCCCCGCTCTCCTCTGCTCCACCGATCGCCCCGAGGACGCATCGAGCGAGCCGCACGCCGTGACCCACGCGCCGGAGGCCCTGCGCTACGGGGTGATGAGCCGATTTGGGAGCTATGCCGAGCCCGAGAGGTCGCATCGGTCGTTCCGCTTCCCCTCCCGTCGGCCGCGCAATCCCTTCTTTGGCTGACCCCCATTTCGGGTATCGCGTCCCCTCCGTCGGCTTTGTTCCGTGTGCCGACGGAACCCTCATCTTTTTTCTATTCAATCCATCAAAGAAAGGAGGAATCCACCATTTATGCCGATTATCGATCCAAAGGAGGCATACGCGAAGGAGACCGTATCCCGCTTCGGCGGCGTGCAGAGTCGAGCCAACCTCTCCGCTCCCGGCGCCGAGGATATGCAAAACTTTCGCATCCTGAGCGATGGCTCGTTGGAAAAACGTTGCGGCTTTTACACCCGTATGTCGCTCAACGCGCCCATTCGCGGCGCATGGGAGGGCTCTATTGGCGGCGTGACACACTTCTTCGCCGTGGCAGGCTCGACCGTTTACCGTCTGAACGAGGACGAAGAAGCCCCGACCGAGATCTATACGCTGGCAACCGAGGAAGGACCCGTCGGGTTCGCTTACTATCGGAACAGGCTCTATCTGTTTGATAAGGGCGCGCTTCTTTGCTACCGCTCAGGGCTTGGCACCTTCTCGGACGCGGAGGGCTACACCCCTCTTTACGGCCGTCTTTGGCATCCCACCGAAATGGGAGAGGTGAACGAGGGCTTGAACCTGATCCAGAACCGCATCCGTATTCAGTACTACAACGGTTCGGGAAGCACCACCTTCCAGCTTCCCTTTACCTGTAAGAAGATCGACTATCTGAAAATCAACGGAAGCTACGTTTATTCCTATTCCTTCACTCCCTCCACCTCCCATTTTTCCATCCCCACCGCGCTCTCTACCTCGTCGTCGGTTGAGGTATGCGCGACGCTGGACAACATTTTCAGCAGACGTGATGCCGTTCTGCAAGCCACCCGTCCCTTGGTCTACACCGACCCCTACCACGAAACGCTCCTGCTCACGGGTGGCTCTCCGAGCTACTACGTCTACCGCTCCTCGAAGGTCACCGACGATATGCTGGCGGGAAGCAATGCCTTCTACGGCAACTCCGACGCGCTCTACATCCGTGAGAACACCGCCTTTACCGTTGGCAGCTCCCAGCATCCTGTGACCGCCATGACGCAGAGCCGTCAGCAGGTGTTGGTCTTCAACGATCGCACCACTTGGGCGATCCGCCACGCCTCCATTGCCGCCGCCAATGACGATATGGAGATCCTGCTGCTTCACGCAGGGGTGGGCTGCTCCTCGCCCATGTGCGCGGCGTCCAACGGAAACGATACCGTGACCGTTGGGGAGAGCGGTGTTACCCGTATCCACTTCCCCACCTCCGATCTCGACGAATGCAAAATCGAGATCCTCTCCGCTCCCATCGAGAGGCACTTGGGTCGCGCCTTCCTACGTCGCGCCATCCTGCATTGGAGGCGAGACGTCAACGAGCTTTGGCTACGCGATCCACAGGCGAGCGACGGTCGGATCTGGGTCTACCAGTTCGACACCGACGCATGGGTGGCCTTTGACGGACTCCCCGCCACTTGCCTATTTGAATGGCAGGGGGCGCTCGGCTACGGCTCTCTTGACGGCACGATCCATGTGCGAAGCGAGGAGCTGACGCAGGACGACGGAAAGCCCATCCCCGCCTTCTACCAGAGCCACTACATGGCTCTCTCGCATCCCGAGTGCTTCAAGCGCGCGCTCCGCGCCTCGCTGTGCGTTGAGAGCGACGAGGGCGAGCTTGGGCTTCGCTTGGAGACCGAGCGTGAGGAGATCGCACTCTCTCTCCACGCCGAAGGAGACGCGCCCGAGCTGTTTGACCGCCGCTTTGCCGCCGGTCGCTTCCGCTTTTTGCGCTATCGCATCACCGCAAACGGCTCCGGCAAATGCCGCATCCACTTCCTCACACTTGCCGCAAACAACTGATTTCTTACAAAGGAGGTCTGCATGAAAACAGATCAATCAAATCACGCTTGGCGGCTTTTGGAAGCCGGCAAGGAATTCAAACGGCGTATCGGTCTTTACGATACGGTGCGTCGCAATACTCGCTTTTATCGGGGCGATCAATGGAAAACGAGCGGTGACGAGCTTCCCCGTCCCGTATTTAATCTCGTTCGCAGGGTCGTTGACTTTCTCGTGGGCTCGGTGGCTCCGGGAGAGATCTCCATCCAGTACACCGACGAGCGGCTTCCCTTTTTGGACACCGCCGCCGTTCGGGAACGGATCCATCACGGGCTGTCCTGTCTCAACCGAAACGCGATCTACCGTTGGAAAAAGAGCCACATGGACGCGCTCTCCCAGCGCGCGCTCCTCGACGCCGCTCTCTCGGGTGACGGTATCTTTTACTGTCGCTGGGACGACTCCTGCTCCTGCGGTCAGCCCTTCTGCGGAGACATCCGCACCGAGGTAATCCCCAACACCTCCTTCTTCCCCGCCGATCCCGGTCTTGCCGATATTCAGGAGCAGGACTATATCCTGATCACGGGGACAGCCACCGTTACCACCCTGCGCGCCGAGGCACAGGAGGCAGGTCTTTCTGAGCGCGAGATCGCCAAGATCCTCCCCGATGAGGAGGACGACAGCCGATCCCTCGCCTCCAATCCCTCCGAAAAGGCGACCTATCTGCTTCTCTTTTACCGCGAGAACGGACAGGTGGTATTCGAAAAATGGACGCGCGAGGTGATGATCCGTCGCGCCGAGACCGGCTTGAAATACTACCCCTTCGCGTATTTCAACTGGCTCCCCACCTCCGACTGCTTCCACGGCACCTCTCCCGTGAGTGAGATCCTACCCAATCAGGTCTACATCAATTCGGCATACGGCATGGCCATGAAGCACATGAGCGATACCGCCTTCTCCAAGATCATCTACGACAAGTCGCGTATTCCCGAATGGTCCAACGAGGTTGGCGAGGCGATCGCCGCCATGGGTGGCGGAAGCGTTTCGGACGCGGTCTCGGTCGTGGGTGTGGGAGAGCTTCAGGAGGGCTATCTCGATCTGATCGAGAGCGTGATCGAAAACACCAAGGAGATGATGGGCGCCACCGAATCGGCTCTCGGCGACGAGCAGGCCAGCAACACCAGCGCCATCCTCGCCTTGCAGGAGGCCAGCCGCATCACACTGCGGCAGGTGGAGGAGCGATTCGCCCGTTGCATCGGGGAGCTTGCCGCCGTTTGGGCGGATATGCTCTGCGCCTACTCACCCACCGAGCGTCTCCTTCCCGTTCCCGAGGACGGAACGGTGCGCGCCAAGCGCGTGGACTACGCCCTGCTGCATCAGGAGCTGCTTCACGCCACCGCGCAAATGACCAATTCCACCCGTCTGACCCCCTCCGCCACGGTTTCGATCCTGGATCGGCTGTTGGAGGCAGGACATCTGACGGTGACCCAATACATCGAGCATCTGCCTGACGGATGCGTTGTCGACCGAGACGCTTTGCTTGAAAGCGTGAGGGAGAAAGGAGAGAGACTGACCAATGTATGAAGAAAATCGACCCGATCAGGGCGCGCCGCTTACAACGGAAGCGCTCGACCAAGCACCGCTTTCATCGGAAGCGGAGAAAGGGGAGGATCCGCAAGCGGATGCGACTGCTCAAACGCGAGAGGCTGAATCGAATACCGCCGTCACCGCCCCCGAGACCGCTCCCTCCCCCGACGAGCAAGCCCTCACAGACCCCAACCCAAAAGTCGTCGACGAGCGAGCCATTCCCGAAACCGAGGCGTCCCCGAGCCAAGAGGGAGGCGAGACGCCCCTTGAAGCGGTGGAGGATCCTTCGTGTGAGGAAAACGCCTCCGCATCCGACGCTCCCACAACCGTCACCGAGGCAGACCCGACTTCAACGGATCCTGCGAGCCATGACGCCTCTGTGGAAGCTCCTGCTGACACTCCTGCCGCTTCTGGCAGAGAGGCTCTCACATCTGATCTCGGTCTGGCGAGATCCCCCGAAGGGGAACTGAGTGCTCCGTCGGAGGCGACCACCAAAGAGCAGCTTCTTGCCATGCAGGCTGAGCTGGCGCTCCTGCAACGCCAGATCCAACAGAAAAAGGATGCGATGGAGCGGATGCAACGGGAGATTTTGGAGTTTGGCGAGCTTTACCCCGACCACGCTCTCTCCGAGCTTCCCGACGACGTATGGGAGAGCGTTCGGGCGGGTGTCCCGATCGCGGCGGCCTTTGCTCTCTTTGAGCGGCGGCGTGAGCGGACGCTGCAACAGGCAAAGGAAAGCAATCGCGAAAACCGCACGCGCTCCCCGGGCAATCTTGGACGTCCGTCCTCGGATTTCTTTACCGCCGAGGAGGTTCGTGCCATGTCTCCGTCCGAGGTGCATCGGCACTATGCCGCGATCCTTCGCTCCATGAAAAGCTGGAGCTGATCCTCCCCCTTTTCCCTCCATTTTGAGGTTATTTCCCCCATTTTTTCGGTCTTTTGACCCATTTCTTGTCCTATTTTTAGAACAAGAACAAATTTTATTCTATTTTTATTACAGAAAGGAAACAACATTATGGCTATCAAGTCGGAGGGCCAAGCGGTCT
>JAZSKO010000167.1:0-2477 GCA_045534875.1 Eubacteriales bacterium
CACGCCTCCTACACCCTCCACACCGCCAACCGCTTCCGTCTCAACTCCTATATGTATCGCATATTCAGTGAGCTGAGCGAGGCGTCCCCTGCCTACAACAACACCACCGAGGTGCTTTCCATGGTACGGCGGTATCTCAACGCCGAGTATGCCTCTCCCGTTACGCTCAAGGATCTCTCGCGTCGCTTCGGCTACCAGCAGGACTACCTTGCAAGGCGCTTTCGGGAGCGCTACGGCGTCACGCTCTACCGCTATCTGACCTCGGTGCGGATGGAGCAGGCGCTCTGGCTTCTGCGAAACACCGATCTGCACGTCACCGAGGTCGCCACGGCCGTTGGCTACCACGATCATTCGGTGTTCTATCGCGCCTTCGAGAAGCATTACGGCTCATCCCCCAGCGAATTTCGCTGATTTTGACCGAAATCTTAGAACGAGAATTGTTCTCGTTCTAAAAAGAGGCAAAAAAACAAGAAAAAAGACCGATTTTGTAACGATCATAAGAGTTTATCGACTATCTATATTGAATGGAAGGAAAGACCGACCACGCATCAACGCCAACGAGCGAACGAATACAGATAAAGGAGGAAATCGAACTTGGCATTGCTGACATTACAGGACATTGGAAAGATCTACGTTTCCGAGGGGAACGTGGCCGTGGGTATCCGCGGCATTGATCTGACCTTTGAGCGCGGCGAATTCGTTGCGATCACGGGTAAGTCCGGAAGCGGAAAATCCACGCTGCTCAACGTCATCAGCGGCATGGACACCTACGAGGAGGGCGAGCTTTACATTGAGGGAGAGCCCACCTCGCACTATCTCCAACCCGATTGGGAGGAGTACCGAAAGAAATACATCTCCTTCATTTTTCAGGATTACAACATCATCGAGAGCTACACCGTCCTGCAAAACGTGGAGCTGGCGCTCATGTCGATCGAGGATCGGGGAGAGCGTCGCCGCCGCGCGCTGGAGCTGCTCGACCGCGTGGGGCTGACCGACCATCTGCACCACAAGGGAAGCAAGCTTTCGGGAGGACAAAAGCAGAGAACCGTCATTGCCCGCGCCTTGGCGAAGGATAGCCCCATCATCTTAGCCGACGAGCCGACGGGAAATCTCGACTCGGCCACCTCTGCCGAGATCATTGAATTGCTCCGCGAGGTCTCGCGCGACAAGCTGTTGATCGTGGTCACGCACAACTTTGAGCAGGTGGAGCATTGCGCCACCCGTCACATTCGGATATTTGACGGAGCGGTGGAGTTCGACCGCGCCATGCAGCCTCCCGCAGAGCCGATCGCGGCTGTTGCCGAGGATGTTCCCACCATGTCCGATACCAAGAAAAAGCCGAAGAAGAAAACGGCGAAGAAGGGGAACAATCTGCGAAACGGCATCACCTTGGGTCGCTCGATGTTCACCTCCCGTCCGAGGCTCTCGGTGTTCATGTGCCTGCTCATGGTGCTGGGCGCGTTGAGCATCTTTTTGCTCACCAGCCTCTTGGGCGACGGAATGTCGTCCATGGTGGAGACCTACGAAATGTTCAATCACGTCGACGGTCGCTTGGTTCTCACGAAGCGAAGCGGAGAGGTGATCACCGAGGAGGAGCTGACCTCCTTGGCGACCCAATACGGCGCGAGCAGTCAGCTTCATTACGACATCCTGCTCGACCAAGGGGAGTTCTACACCTACATTGTGGATGTCGGACGCCACGTGCCGCTCAAATACACCTACGGCGAGACCTTTGACGGCCCCATCGTGGGACGCTATCCCGAGGCCGAGAACGAGGTCTTCTTGCAGCTTCCGCTCTACTGTCAGGGAACGTATGGCAAGGATGCCATCGAGAAGGAGACGATTTATCTGGAAAATCTCGAATTTAAGGTCGTTGGCTTGCAGTATTTCTATGACAACAACCAGCAGGGGAAGATCGTGTTCAGCAAGGACGGCTTCGACACCCTCACCGCGATCCATTGTCTGCTCAATCAAGCCGACCCGCGCGCCGAGATTCTGCTCTCCATGGGAGAGGGACAGGGAACGCATACCTTCCCCGTGAGGACCTTCTATCCCGTGTTCTCCTTGGAGGGAGGCGAGGTCTACGTGGAGAATAAGGATTATCGGAATATGCTGAGCAATCTCTCCGAGTCCGACCGCGCCAAGACCGAGACCTCGCTCGCCTTCTATACCACCTACTACACCTACAATTCCTATTACGGCTACGATTCCCAACACAAGACATACAGCACACAGCTTGGAAAGGAATCCATCACAGAGACCAAGCCCGCGGTCGATCCCTCGCAGAATGTGGAAACCGGCTTCCAAGGCAACGGGATGTATGACTACGTGGTCGAGGTCTATCCCATGGGAGGCGGCGACGAGGGAACGGTCTATCTCACCACCGCTTGCCTGCGCCGCATGGCCGCCGATTTCTTGGGACAATCCTACCGTCAGGCCTCTCTGTTCTTTGCGTCGGATAAGGACGCCGCGGCAGT
>JAZSKO010000055.1:0-5621 GCA_045534875.1 Eubacteriales bacterium
TTGGCCCTCCGACTTACCAGCAGGTAGCGGCTGCCTCCCAGCGTGCGACACCGACCCTCGTTCAAGGCTTGAATGCAGGCAGAATGGTAGCCCAATTCATGCCCGAGGTAGAGGTGCATATCCGGATATTTTTCCTCCGCGTAGGCACAGAGAAGGTCGAAGGCCTTTTCCGAGATCATGGAGGTATCGCCGAACAGGTAGGGGGAATAATGAGGGGTGAGGCAGAGTGCTCTCGTTCCGTCCTCATAAGCCATATCGAGCATGGCGTACATTTCCTCCGGCGTTTTCGCGCCGTCGTCTACGCCACACAAAAGATGTGTATGCAGGTCAAAAAATGGATTCATTCTACAAAAAACACCCTTTTTCTTATCAATAAGCAAAAATTCACCCATACATTATAGCACACTTCCCTCAAAATGTCCACGGCAACACTCTATTGTTCACACTTTTTTAACAAAGGAAAAACCTGTCAAAAAAGCGACAGCAGCCGCGTGACGATCCAATAGAGGACACCGTAGACCGATCCTGACAGAGTGGCGTAAAGAAGGACGGGGCCGGAGACGGTGAAGATCTTAGCCCCCACACCCAGCACCAAGCCCTCCGCGCGGCTGTCGATGGCGGGGGAGACCACCGAATTGGCAAAGCCCGTGATGGGGACCAGCGTGCCTGCTCCCGCGAATTTGGCGATGCGGTCAAAGACGCCGATACCGCTCAAAAGCGCGGCGAGGAAGATCAGGGTGATGGAGGTCAGCGCGGCGGCATCGTCCACGGAGAGCTTCAACAGGGAGGTGTACAGCGTGCGAAGTCCCTGCGCCAAGACGCAGATCAAGCCGCCGCACAGGTAGGCGCGCAGGCAGTTTTTCAGAATCGGAGAGCGAGGGGCATGCGCGTCCGCAAAGCGCTTGTAGGTTTGTCGATCCATCATGGAAACGCTCCTTTTGGAAATAAAATTGGGATACAGGTTCAGTATTTCCGAAAAAAAGGAGCTTATACCGTTGACTTTTGGGTGAAAAATAAGTATAATAGGAAACGAAAGCGAATGCAATTCCCGGGAAGGAGAGAGCGAAATGGATTGGAAGGAATTTACCGAATACACCAAGACCCTGACCGATATGGCGGCGCAAAAGCTGGGAGAGGTCACCGATCTCGCCACGCTTCACGTCCGTTGCAAAACGGCGGAGCGACGCTTGGATCAGCTCTACGAGGACTTTGGGCGCGTCTCCTATCGTCACTTTACCATGGACGATAGCCTGACCGCAGACATCACCAAGTACGTCGAGGGCATCACCCTGCTTCGGCGCGAGATCGCGGCTCTGAAAAAGGAGATCCGCCAAAGGAGAAGCACCGACACCGACGTGCAGGCCTGAAAAAATCCCCAAACCCATGATTTTTGTGAAGATTGCCATGGGAAAATGTCGAAAAAAGCATTGCAACCGACGGGAAAGTGTGCTATAATAAATCTGTATGCAACGGAGACCGATCCGGTGCAGGTCCACTGTACCTCGCCACACGCAGAACGGGCGGGGACACCGAAACGATGAGGGATCTATATTGATGAGAACACAACGGAAAATCAAACTAAAACGATGGCTCACGGCGGCGCTCGCCGGTCTTTTGAGCCTTCTTATGCTGGTTGGATGCGCGCCTGTCCATTCGGGAGGCGCCCAAACATCTCAACCCGACACGCCTCCGCTCGGCTCCCAAACCCCCACGGAGGAGGTCACAAATCCCATAACGGGAGCGGTGACCGATCCGGCCTTTGAGCCAAAGAGCCTGTCGGGACGGATCGTCTCCCAGCAGTCCGATTCCTTCGCTCTCTGCGCCGATTGGACGGCGGTGGAGACCGAGGAGGGGCCTCTGCTCGTCACCGTGAGGGTGCGCCTGATCTGTTGGGCGATCAGCATCGGCAAAAAGCTGGGAAGCGTGACCGTAAACGGAGAGAAGCAGAATTTCAGCTCGCCCGCCGTGGCGAATACGGTGCAGGAGCAGAAGAACCTGCCGCTCGCGTCGCTGACCTTCGAGGTGGAGGCCGACGAGGACGGGGAGACGATGCTGGACATCGAGGTCGTGTGGGACTTTGACGAGACCTACAATGGCACCGAGATCGGGCTGATCACCCTCTCCGACCGCGTCCCCTTCCCCGAGGGGAACGAGAACACCGCGAAGACTACCTCGGCGTTGCAACCGAATTCCGAAGATGAGGACGTTCCGTCGTAAGATAGAACCGAGATTGAGTTTGTAAGATCGATCCGAAAGGACAAACAATATTATCAAACGAAAAGGGAGAATTTTAAATGAACGCGATCATATCTTCGGTGCTGATGCTGGTGGCAGGCTTGGCGTTTTTCCTGTACGGTATGCACATCATGTCGGAGAGTTTGGAAAAGATGGCGGGAGGAAAGCTGGAGGCTCTGCTGCAAAAAACCGCAGCCAACCCCTTTCTCGGCGTCTTCCTCGGCGCGATCATCACCATTGCCATGCAGTCCTCCTCGGCTTGCACGGTCATGCTGGTGGGATTGGTCAATTCGGGCTTGATGGGATTTGCGCAGACCGTCTACGTCATCTACGGCGCAAACATCGGAACCACCCTCACCGCGTGGATCTTGAGCTTGGCGGGACTTGAAAACTCCCCCATCCTGCAAATCTTGAAGCCTGCGAATCTGGCGGCTATCGCGGCTCTGATCGGTATTCTTCTCGTCATGGTGTCGAAAAAGAACACGCGCCGCACGGTTGGCGTGGTGCTGCTCGGCTTCGCTCTTTTGATGTACGGTATGTCCATGATGTCGGACGCCGTCAAGCCGCTCACACAGCTCGAGGGCTTTGACCGCGCGCTTGCCTACATGGAGAATCCCATCGTGGGACTTCTCGTGGCCATGCTCTTTACCGCCGTTATCCAGAGCTCTGCCGGCTCGATCGGTATTTTGCAGGCGCTGTCGATGTCGGGGGTCGTGATGAGCTATAAAATGGTGATCCCCATGGTGATGGGACTCAACATCGGAACCTGCATTACCTCCATGATCGCGTGCATCGGCGCGAACACCAACGCCAAGCGCGTGGCAGGCATCCACGTGGCGGCAAACTTCATCGGAAGCATCGTTTTCCTGCCGCTCTACCTGATCCTCAATGCTACGATCCAATTTCCTTTTTCCACGATGCAGGCTGAGCCTTGGGGCATTGCCGTGGTGCATTCGGTGTTCAACATCCTGCTCACGCTCCTGCTTCTCCCCCTCACGAAGCTCCTCGTTCGCCTGATGGACCTCCTGATCCGCGACAAGAAGGGAGCGGAGGCAGTGGAGGAGCCGGAATTCAAGCTGGACGAAAATCTGCTTCGTCGCTCCCCCTCGGTTGCTATCTCGATTTGCAGTGAGCAGACCGTCAGGATGAGCTCCTTGGCGCATGATACGCTGTTCTCCACCTTTTCGGTTCTCTACAAGTACGATCCCGACGTTGCCGACCACATTCTGGTGCAGGAGGGAAAGCTTGACAAGATGGAGGACGAATTGGGTACATATCTTGTTCCCATCGGCTCGCAGGCACTCTCGTCGGCAGACAGCCGCTTGGTGGCCTCGATGCTGCAAAACATCGGTGACTTCGAGCGTCTGGGCGACCATGCTGTGAACCTGTTAAAGGTCTCGCAGGAGATGCATGAGAAGAAGATCTCCTTCTCCGAGCGTGCCAAGGGCGAATTGCAGGTGCTCATGAACGCCACCACCGAGATCCTCAATCTCACCGAGCAGGCCTTCCGCGAGCGGAATTTGCAGCTTGCCGCGCGCGTTGAGCCCTTGGAGCAGGTGATCGACAACCTGATCGCCCGTATCCGAAGCAACCACATCAACCGTCTTTGCGCGGGCGATTGCACCATCGAGATGGGCTTTGTGCTGGCGGATCTGCTCAACAACTTTGAGCGTATCTCCGACCACTGCTCCAACATCGCGGTCGCGATCATTGAATTGACGCACGATTCCTTCGACACGCACCGTTACCTCAACGACATCAAGACCGGTAACAACGAGGAATTCACGCGCATCTACGGCGAGTACGTGGCGCAATTTGCACTCTGAAACAAAGATAACCCCGACAGATTGTAAGGTCTGTCGGGGTTGTTTTATTCCGTTTGATAAATTGAAATCTAAAGATGTTTCTTTATCTGTTTTTTAATTTCTCCACATTTTCCAAGTAAATAGATACCTCTCCGCAGTTAGGGCAGATAGCCACTTTAGGTTGCTCCATTCTTCCGCCCCACCATTTGTTTTCATCATCAGTTAAGACTAAACCGTAGGCTGCGCCTTTAACCTTAATGCCACAATTATCCACCATTGCTATATTGCATCTAACACACTTACGCATAATACCTCCAAATTCTTATTTATCATTCGGTTTCATCCTTGTTTAACCAATGCATAGGGTTTAGCCATATCTCTCTAAGTCTATGTGTATCCAAAGGCTCTCCCTTCGGGAGAGCTCCCGCGGTAGCGGGTGAGAGGGCTTTTTACAGCAGGCTTTCCATTCTCTCATTGATCACTCTATCAATCATTCGGCAAACGCCGTCAAAATTTTCATCCACATCTTTGTTAGAAAAGCGCAAAACATGAATCCCGTATTTTTCGAGAATTTCGGTTCTTGCCTCATCGTGTGCTTTACCTTGATTTGTATGATGCTGTGAACCATCAAGCTCTATGATAAGGCGAGTACTATGGCAATAAAAATCCGCAATAAAACTATCTATAATGCGCTGTTTGTATATCTTCACAGGATAATGCCGCAAGAAATCATACCATAAATGCTTTTCATGCCGAGTCATATTTCGGCGCAAAATCCTTGCGATGTTTAACAATTTGTAGTTTTTCTTTATTGGTATCTGCCCCATTTTCCCTCTCCGTCGGCTACGCCGCCACCTCTTTCGAGGAGAGCGACCTCAAAAACGGACGCGCAACACAGCCACTCACTTTGCGATTGCTTCCGACCGCGTCGGGCAAAAAGGGCTCAAAAAGCAAAAAAAACCGCGCGGCAAGCATCCTCTTGCCGCGCGCGGTTTGATCACGTTTCAATTGTTATTTCTTATACGGGAACTTCTCCGCCGTATTCGTCAAAGCGAGGGATCTCATTGGAGTCCTGCAGAATGTCCTCGCTCGTAGCCGGACGGAGAAAATCCGCCTTGGGAGCCGAATATACCGTTTTCATCTGTTTCACCTCACTTCAATTACTGAACTGTCGCTATGCTCTCCAGATACTTACTATACGCATCATAATAAGACACCATAGAAGAGTAGAGCATGATCTCTCGTTGGCTTGTCGTCACGACATGGCCGTTGTAAGTACCGTCTACAGAAAGCGTCGCCGCCATTTCGTAGCAGTTGATGGTCTCCACGTGTTCGCTGACGATCACCTCGTCACCCACCTTAACGGCCATCTGATACGAAACAGACTCGTTCAGCCTTACTACGGGAATGCCCATATAAATCGCGTAAAATCTAGCGACACCGTTCTTCACGTCATAGGCTCCGCCGGGATAGAACTCGCCGTTTACCACCATCCCCCACGCGGTAACGTCAGGATGATCGCGCAACGCTCCCATCGGAGCGATTGCCATAAATCCGAAATCGTCGGTCATCTTCAAGCGA
>JAZSKO010000257.1:0-8047 GCA_045534875.1 Eubacteriales bacterium
TCTCAATGACGAGGTTCGCTCCCTTTTTGCCGAGGGAAAGCTCTTTGATGCGCTCCACGGTGTTTTCCCGCCGACCGTTGACCACGTGATCGGCTCCAACCGCAAGTCCGACCTTGAGCTTATCCTCACTTCTTCCAACGAGGATCACCTCGCCTGCCCCGTAGTATTTCGCCAGCCAGACCGCGACCATACCGATCGCGCCCGTTCCGAAGACGACCGCCGTGTCGTCCTTGGTCAGGGTCACGCCGCGGAAGGCATCGTAGGCGATGCCGGCAGGCTCGATGAGCGCGCCCTCGTCCATCGAAAGCTCCGCAGGAAGATGGTAGACGTGCCGTTCGGGCATTTGCATATATTCGGCGTAACAGCCGTCCCAGGCATTCACCGTGCCAACCGACCAGATCGAGGAGCAATTCATGTAGTCCATGCGTTTGCAGGCCTCGCATTCGCCACAGGTGACGAAGTTGTCGGCGTAAACACGGTCGCCCACCTTGAAATTCTTTACGTCCGGACCGACCGCCTCCACGATCCCCGCCCATTCGTGACCGAAGCGACAGGGATATTTGATCTCGCCAGAGCGGATGAAGCTGCTCTCGCCCGTGTAGATCGATTGGTCGGTGGCACAAACACCTGTGCGGCACACCCTTGCCACGATCATATCCTTTACGGCAAGCGGCTTCGGAACCGTCTCCATACGGGCATCGTGAGGGCCGTATACGGTGATGGCCTTCATGGTTTCTTGGCTCATATTCGTTCTCCTTGTATGTATTGTTATTGTATGGAAATGGTGATGCAGAAGCGGAAGGTATCCTTTCCGGGGATCTGCGAGGGGTAACCCCTCTTTGCCGCCTTGTCGGGGGCATCGAAGGGGGCTGTGCAGGGCTCGGGGGCAAGGTTATAGATGCCTTGGAACTCTCCATTATTCAGCCATACACCGAGATACGGGAGCTTGGTCTCATCAAAGCGGAAGAACAGCTCTCTGCCGCCCCGATACCGAACGCCGAAGTAGCCCTCCCGCATGGGATCGAGATAGTAGAACTTGTACGCCGCACCCGTGTTCGGGAGAAATCCCGTTAAGGTATCGCGCGGAAGGGTTTTCGGGTCATACCCGTCGGTGGCGAAGATCATTTCCGTGGGATCGTTCTCGCCAAACGGCGTGAGAAGCCGCATCCCGTCCTCTCCTTTGAGCATGACGTGTCCCGCCCAGATGCAATCGAAGGGGACGTCTCCCTCGTTGGTGATCGCGTAGTCGATCGCGATCTCGCCGCTCGGGGTGACGGTTACCGTCTTTTGATATTGGATCGGAAAGAGATGGGAGCGCGCGGTGAAGGTCACCCGCCCTTCCTCGACCGCGACCTCATAGGGAATGCGACAGCACTCCCCGTGATCGGGATAGGGGATCCCCCGATACGCGCCCTCGGTGGGGGTATAGGGATCAATGGTCGGGAACATATCGTCGAACGCACTGCACTCGGAATCAACGTAGCTGCCGTCCTCGGTGAGCACCCGATAGGTCTCGGTCTCTCTGGTGAGAAGAAGCTCCTTTTCGTTGGAAAGGTCGATCAGGGAGACAAGCTTTGCGCCGTCCTTTGGCAACAGAGTGGCGCGAAGCCGCTCGCTCTCCACCACAACGGCGTCTCTGTCCTTATAGCGCGCGAATGCGATCATGCCAGCACCTTGCACTCTCCCTGCCGCATGAGCAGATAGGGGATCTCAGGGCAGTTCGCCTCCATTTCGGTCATGAAGTCGTAGGGACTACCGAAATGCTGGGCGAAATTCCAATAGTGACACGGAACGGCGAGCTTGGGCGCAAGCGCCTTGACAACACGCGCCGCCTCGGAGGCGTTCAGATTGCCAAACGCGCCGTTGATCGGCAGGATCAACAGATCCACGCCGCGGATGCGCTCGTCATCGAGCCACTCGGGACGGTAGGCGGTGTCACCCATCATGTAAATGCGCTTCCCCGCGATCTCGAACAGAAGTCCGATGGCGTGGGGGGTGTCGGGTCCGTGGTCGCAACGGATGGCGGTGAGCTTGGCGCTCCCCATCTCCACCGCATCATCCACGGCCAAAAAGGTGAGATTGTCCTTGATCCCAAGCCTCTCGCACTCGGCCTCGGTGTCCTTTGCTCCCACAAAGCGGGTCTTACCGTTTCCGAGCAGGACGGGGACGCTATCGGGATCGAAATGGTCGAAATGCGCGTGCGAGGCTACGAGATAGTCGAGAACCAGCTCATCGGCTCCCAGAATGTGCGGCATGAGGCGCTTGAAGCCGAAATACCGCTCACAGCAATCCGAAAGGTAGGGGTCTATGGCGATCAGCTCGCCCTTATGCGTTTTGAGGATGAAGCCTGCCTGTCCGAGGAAGAATACGCCAACCTCGCCCTCGCCAATGGGAGTTCCCATTACCTTCCCTGCAAAATATTCCATGGTCTTTCTCCAATCCTATCAGAAGTTTCTGGCAAAGCCGCCGCAGGTCCAGCCACCGTCGACCGGCAGGACAACACCCGTGATGTAGGATGCCGCGTCGGATGCCAAGAAGGCGGTTGCGTTGGCGATCTCGTCGGGAACACCCTGCCGTCCCATGGGAATATGGGAAAGCAGTCCCGCCATGACGCTGTCGTTCGTCCAGAGCTTGTTCGTGATGGCGATGCCGACCGTTCCGGGGCAGATGACGTTCGCGCGGATGCCCTGCGGCGCCAGCTCCATGGCGATCGCCTTGGTGAAGTTGATGACCGCCGCCTTTGCAGCCGTGAAGGCGCACTGATTACGAAGCGGCACCATGCCCACGATCGAGCTGATGTTGACGATGCTTCCCCCCTCCTTCATGTGAGGGATCGCGAGCTTGGTGCAATTATAGGTTCCGTCGAGGTCGACCTTGAGAATGGCGTCCCACCAATCGTCGCTGAACTCGTCCACGTGCTTGCGCTGGTCGGGGCCGACGTTGATGCCCGCGTTGTTGATGAGCACGTCGATGCCGCCAAGCTCGTCGGCGATCGTTGCCATCGCGGTCTTGACCGCCTCGCGGTCGGTAATGTCAAAATCATATCCGCGCGCGACGAATCCGTCCTTCATGATCGCCTCTGCCACGGTCTGTGTTCCGCGCAGATCACACACGGCGACCTTCGCGCCGTCCTCGGCAAAGCGATGCGCCATGGCCGAGCCGATGCCGCCTGCCGCGCCGGTGATAACGACGACCTTGTTTGTAAAATCCAGTACCATGATCCTTCCTCCGTTGTTTTATCGTGTCAGATTTCCAAAAGCAGCTTCATCGCCTTGCCCGCTTCGAGATCGGCAAACGCCTTCTGCCACTCGGTCAAGGGGCGCGTTCCGATCATGGGGGCAACGCGGAGCTTGCCGCTTGCCATCAGGGAAAGCGCGATGTTCCAGCCGTTGTAGCTGGAGCTCATGTTGAATTGCACGTCGAGCACCTTCATCATCGCCTCATTCCAAGGGATCTCGACCGTGGGAGCCGCCGTCATGCCGATGGCGCAGAAGCGTCCCCATTTCCGCAGAACGCGAATACCGGTGCGAATGGCGCTTCCCGCGCCCGACGCCTCCACCACAAGATCCGCGCCAATGCCGGTCTCTTGCAGAATGATCGCGGCGGCATCCTCACGGATCACGTCGATGAAGCGATCGTAGCAGGCAAGCTCGTCTGCGATTTTCAGGCGATATGCGGTGTCTGCCGTCGTTCCGCAGAGAATGATCTTCCCCGCTCCCGCGATGCGCGCCATCTGCGCGGCAAGCAGAGCGATGGGTCCCACGCCCATGATCACCACGTTGTCACCGGGGGTGACGTGCGCGCGCTCCAAAAGCTGATGCGCCACGATCGCCGAGGGCTCGGCCATGGCCGCCTCCTTGAGGGAAAGTCCCTTCGGGATCTTGTGCAGGAGCTTCTCGGGCATGACCACGTAGGTCGTAAAGCATCCGTCGATGCCCCAACCGATGGAGCGTTTGTCCATGCAGTTCTGAATATGGCCATTGCGGCAGAGATAGCATTTGCCGCAGGCCTTGTTATGCGGCTCGCCAACCACCTCGTCTCCCTTTTGGTAGAGGGTCACGCGGCTTCCGACCGCCTCCACGACGCCCGAAAACTCATGCCCTACGATCACGGGCGGATAGTAGGTGAACTGATCGTGGAGAATGTGGATATCGGTTCCGCAAATGCCGCCGTAGGCGACGCGAATGAGAACCTCGTCCTCGCCGTAGGTGGGAACAGGACGCTCCTCCAACGAGAAAAAGCCCTCCCCCTTCTGTGTTTTGACCAACGCGATCATCGTTTTTCCTCCGAATTTTTGAATTTCTGTCTTTACATTTCTCTTCCATTGTGTTATAATAGGTTCAACCTAATTATAGCATGACAAAAATGATAATACTATAATTATATTATCAACAAATATGATTTTTGTGTCACACATGGGAGGATCTATGATTTACCTGCCGACCCTGCAACCCTTGCTCGCGCAAGCCGACCAGATCTACACCGAAATCACCTACGACAAGCGCTTTACACAGGTGGGCGACGTCACGCGCGACGAGGATCATATCCACGACTTTTTCGAGATCTACCTCAACCTCAGCGGAGACGTTTCCTTCCTTGTGGAGGATCACCTCTACCCGATCGGTCGGGGGGATATTATCGTGACCGCGCCCAACGAGATCCACCGTTGTCTCTATCACAGCAACTGTCTGCATGAGCATTTCTGCATTTGGATCCGCGCGCTTCCCTTCGCCACCGACCCTTTACGCGCGCAGTTTGAAAAAAACAAGCTGCTGGTGCTTCCCGACGAGGAAAAGGAGCGCATGATCGAGGCCTGCTTCGCCTTTTACAGAAGCCGAAGCGAGCAGTCCCCTCACCCGTTCGCGGCCGCCAAGAGCTTTTTTGAGATCTTGGAGCTTCTTTGCCTCGACCGTCACGATCCCATCGAGGCGCAGAGCCTGCCATCGGACTTCTCGGAGATCATTCAGTACATCTCCCGGCATTTCACCGAGCCATCCTGCACGATCGCCCACATCTGCGACACCTTCTATCTTTCCAAAAGCACGATCTGCCGACGGTTTCGTCAATACTTCCAGACCACTCCCTCGGATTACATCGAGGCCAAGCGGTTCTCGGAGGCGAAAAAGCTACTCAGCGCGGGACAGTCGGTGCAAAACGCCTGCCTAAATAGCGGCTTTTCCGACTGCTCCTATTTCATCATGCGCTTCCGAAAAAAATTCGGGGTCACGCCATACAAATATCAAAAGGAATTCACGGTCATGCCGTAAAAAAAGCACCGCCGAGAGGGGCTGTATGCCCCCTCTCGGCGGTGTTTCTTCTTTTTTTGTCAAGTCGGAGACGCTGATCAGTCCTCGATAACGCCTTCCATCATTTTAAGACCCCAAAGCTTGGCAAGTCCCTTGATGATCTCGTCGGGAATGACGTTGACCGTGTGACCAAGCGCCAGCATATAGATCTGCGCGGTCTTTTCCACCGTCTCGATCAGACCGAAGGCCTCGTCGAGATTCTTACCCGTACCGTAGATACCGTGGTTCGTCCAAACAACAAGGCGAAAATCCTTCATCTTCTCTGCCGTGGCGATACCGATCTCCTCGGTTCCGCACACCATGCAAGGCAGAACGCCCACGCCGTCGGGGAACACGACCACGCACTCGGTGTTGGACTGCCAGAGCTTATGCGTGAAGTCCTTTTCATCGGTGGAGCAAACGGTGTTCATGGCGATGGTATAGGTGGGGTGCGAATGCATCACAACGCGGTGAGCGGGATCTTGCTCCAATCTTGCGATATGGCTCATCATGTGAGCAGGAAACTCGGATGTAAACTTACCGCCGTCCTTGTAGCCCCAGAGAAGCTCTGCGCAGGTACCGTCGGCAGAAATACGCACGATTCCGAGGTTGGTCTCGGGATCCTTCTGCACGTTCTTGAAATACTTACCCGTTCCCGTCACCACAAAGATCTTGCCTGCGAGCTTGATCGCATCAAAGCCGGTGGGAATGGTTCGGATCACCTTGGTCAGGTCAAGATACTCGGCAACCTCGGCCTCATCGAGCATATAGCTGATGTTACCGCCGTTTCTCTCGTCCCAGCCCTGTCTGTACATATTGGCCGTAGTCTCGCCCATCTCCACAATAAACGGAGCCTTTAAAATGTCTTTCATGATTTTCACCTCATAAAATTTTTTGAACATTCCATTCCTAACCATTATACTTGATTTTCAATATTTTGTCAATATCTCTTGACGATATTTGTACGGAAATGTTTGTTTTTTTGCGTGAAATATCTTTACAAATCAAAAATGACATGGTATAATGAAAGAGCCAAACAAAAACAAATAACGATGTGCATGGGTGAACTCTCTGTTTTTATAGGGGGCTTTTTCTCCATTCAAATTTTTCGGTAGATGTTGAATTTAGCAAAAACGCAAATTCCGGCATCTGCTGTGGGGAGTGATACCCATATCGTTGTTTTTGTTTGGCGACAATTGGAGTTTGCGTTTTTCGGTGCGCTGACTCCGGTTGGCGCGCCTTTTTATTTTATTTTTTGGAGGAAAAAGCCATGAAAAAACCGTACGCAATCCTAATTGCCCTTCTGCTCTGCTGTTTGGCGCTTTTTGCCGCATGTGATGAGACACCAAACACGCCCAGTACAGAAACCAATCCAAGTACCACAACCGAGCAAGTCACGCCTAACACCCCCGATACCCCCTCTACACCGACTACACCCGATTCTCCGTCCACGCCCGAAAATCCTATCGTTTATTCCTCGGGGCTTGCCTACGAGGTCAACGAAGATGGTGTCTCCTGCACGATCACAGGAATCGGCACCTGTACCGATGCCGAGGTGTATATACCTGAAAAAATAGAAAATTACACCGTTACGGCGATTGGAGAAAAAGCCTTGGCCGAAAATGCAACGGTCACCCTGCTTTACATCCCCAAAACGGTGGAAACCATTGAAACGAGAGCATTTTATAGTTGTGAAAATCTATCTAAGGTCATTCTGTTCTCGTCCATTCGCACGACCGGAACTCAACTCTTTTTCCGTTGTGAGAACTTGACCTGTGTGGAGTTTTACAATTTCGTAAAGCCTTCTTCCAATACTGAGCCGTCAACACTTCTTTCAGACATAAAGAATTTAGAAACCATGCTGATAGGAGGAACGTATTTTCCAAAGCTCGAAATAGAAGATAAAACAAAACTGAAATCGGTTGAAATTTTGCATGGCGTGACAAATATTGCCGACGATGCTTTTTCCGGTTGCACGAGCCTTGTGAATATCAAAATTCCAGATAGTGTGACGAGCATCGGCAAAAGTGCGTTCTATGGTTGCACGAGCCTATCGGGCATCACGATCCCCGATAGCGTGACGGGCATCGGCAACTATACGTTCCAGTGTTGCACAAGCCTTGCGAGCATCACGATTCCCGATAGGGTCACGAGCATCGGCAGAGGTGCATTCTGGGGTTGCACAAGCCTTGCGAGCATCACGATTCTCGATAGCGTCACGAGCATCGGTGAAAGTGCGTTCAGGGGTTGCATAAGCCTTGCGAGCATCACGATCCCCGATAGCGTGACAAGCATCGGCGGTTATGCATTTTTAGATTGCACGAGCCTTGCGAGCATCACGATTCCCGATAGCGTGACGGGCATCGGCGAGGAGGCGTTCTATGGTTGCACAAGCCTTGCGAGTATTACGATTCCCGATAGCGTGACGGGCATCGGCGAGGAGGTGTTCAAAGGTTGCACGAGCCTGACAAGCATCACGATTCCCGATAGCGTAACGGACATCGGGGAGTATGCGTCCGAAGGTTGCACGAGCCTGACAAGCATCACGATTCCCGATAGCGTGACGGACATCGGCTATTCTGCGTTCTCTGGGTGCACAAGCCTAAAGAACGTGTACATTACCGACATTGCGGCATGGTGCAAGATTGGTTTTTATAATTATCATTCCAATCCCTTGCGGGATGGTGCAGTTCTATATTTGAACAACGTGCTTGTCTCCAAGATTATCATCCCAGATAGTGAAGTCGGAGGCCAAGCGGTCT